>MGXQ01000054.1:10777-31223 GCA_001801405.1 Gammaproteobacteria bacterium RIFCSPHIGHO2_02_FULL_42_13
AAATGTAGGTTGGTGCTGAGCGAAGCGAAGCCCAACGGGAATAGTTTGTTGGGCCTCACGGCCCAACCTACGTACTCAACAATATAATCCAATCGAAATCCATTATCTTCCGTTGCAACCAGTTTATTTTTTGGCCATAATAAAGACAGTTTCTTTATTATTTTTAGCAGTTTTTCCTGCAACCTGTGGTTTGTCTATTATGGCCGAGGATTATTGAGGAATGTTATTAAAAACTAAGTTGTATTCTTGATAAACGGGATTAAAATAAAACTAAATGTTTAAGCAAATGGGAAGAATTTTCCTGCGAGTTTTTTATCCCGTATTAACTTGTTTTTTGTAATGCGAGTGAAAGTTTTATATTACACCATGGGAAATATGATGTGTAATCAACGAGTATATAAAAAAGCGATTTTTACAGCTATCACGGGAGACGTTTTTACTTTATATAATTTTGCCATTTTTGGATATCTTGCGCCCGTGATAGGACAAATATTTTTTCCGGCTTCAAAACCAATCATTGCTATTACGAAAGTATTTTTATTATATGCTGTTGGCTATGTGTTTAGACCTATTGGCGGAGTCATTTTAAGTCATATTGGGGATAAATATGGTCGTCGAATATCCTTAACCATTTCATTTTTGGCCATGGGCTTAGCGAGTTGTGTCATGGGGTTACTTCCCACCTATGAAAAAATTGGCTGCTATTCAACTCTCATTTTTATACTCATGCGAATTATTCAAGGATTATCAACTGGCGGAGAGCTTTCGAGTGCCTCTTCTTATATTTATGAATTAGCCAATAAAAGAAAAGGCTTTTGGGTCAGCTTAAATTCAGCAGCAGCTATTTTTGGTGTTTTTTTGGGTTCATTTACCATCATGGTGCTTTCCAGTCTGTTTACTCCTCAGCATTTAATGAATTATGGTTGGAGAATCCCGTTTTTGTTGGGGGCTATATTAGTTATTCCAGGTATTTTCTTAATAAAGTATTTACCAGAAAGTCGTAGTTTTGAAAAGATTGTCCAAAATAAAGAGCTTGAGCGTCTACCCATGATCTGTGTATTCAGAAATCATTGGATTAATATGCTTTCAGTTTTTTTGTTTGGAGCGACAATGGTTTTGGTGCCACTCATATTTGTCTGGATGCCGCCTTATGTAAGTGCCTGTTTTGGAAAAACAATCTCTCATGTCACCATCATCAATACTATCACATTACTGGTGTTAGTCTTATTGGTGCCCGTTGCAGGCTATCTATCTGATAGAGTTGGATATTTAAAGTTAGCTTCTGTTAGTGTCATTTTAATGATTATCTTGACGGTACCGCTTTTTTATTTGATCACGAGTCATTGGCAATTTGGGTTACTGACAGCACAATTAGCTTTTGCGATTATTTTTAGTGGCGCGTCTGGTGCTACTTCCATTGTGATGACTAAGCAATTTCCAACCAAAGTGAGGTGTAGTGGAATAGCGATCAGTTATAATGCGGCAAATTTAGTATTTGGGGGAACAGCTCCAGCGGTTTGTACGTTTTTAATCAGTATAACGAATTTGCAAACCGCGCCAGCTTATTATATTACTTTATGTATGATGGTGGCGTTATTGGGTTGTTTAATGATTGGGTTTCAAAAAGGCGCATAAACTATAAAGAATTGCAAAGTGTATAAGTGAGGATGCCTATGCAAAAAAGAAGTTACAGTGGTTTTCAATCATCGATTGAAAATATCATTAAATCACATCCGGGTCTCGCTCATGCCAAAGAATCAAAAGACCTGAAATATATTTTTACGAACGATGATAATATGAAATATCTTGGTATGGATGAAGAAAGCCGTATCATCGGCAAAGATGTATTTGATTTGGCAAAAAATATGGGAAAGTATTGGAACGATAGTAATGTTAAAAAAATGTATGATTACGATATACAAGTCATTGACTCTAAAAAAACATTATTAATAGAATCGAGCGTTTTTTTGGATAGCCATGGTTTAATCGTTGTACATTCTACAAGGAAAATACCCATATTATATGATAATAAAGTTCAATTAGTACTGACGCTCATTTCAGATTTAACTCATCGAGAAACGCC
The DNA here is from genome assembly GCA_001801405.1 of Gammaproteobacteria bacterium RIFCSPHIGHO2_02_FULL_42_13. Lineage (GTDB taxonomy): Bacteria > Pseudomonadota > Gammaproteobacteria > UBA12402 > UBA12402 > O2-02-FULL-42-9. Next base: position 12,861 of record MGXQ01000054.1, read on the forward strand.
AGTAACACTTAAAACCTTGTATGATAAATTATATGATTATCGTGAAGCGACCACTAAGTTTTTGCAACATTTTGGGTTCGATATTAAAATTGCTCAGGAAATAACCCCCAGAGAGCTCGATTGTATGCTTACCTTTGTTCGACGCAATAATTTCAAAGAAATTGCCAATGATCTTAATGTAACGCGTAGGACAGTGGAAGAGCACCTAAAACACATCAAAGAAAAACTGAGTTGTCATACGACGGATAATTTGATGAGTATTTTGTTTGAGAAATTTTATAATAGACGGCCGGCAAGATAAAAAATAAAAAAATTATACGGCGAACATGTCTTTTTCTAATACCAGAAATTGTTCGATATCTTTATTTAATTGTGCTTCATTATGATTCATCAAAGTAATCGATCCGGGGGAGGTTAATTGATCCACAGTATTTTTTATCTTATCCCCCGGTTGGATTTTTAGGTATAAATGGTGAAAGGAATTTAATGCACTTAGTTTAGAATAATCTTGTATTCCTTTATAAGTTCTATTGACATGCGATTCCAAAAATTTAACGAATAAATAATTATGGATAAAGTAAGGAGCAGAGAATTTAGAAATAAATGCTTTTGGATTTAAATAACTTTCTAAAGTCATCTCGATTTGATTTCTGCCAGTCGCTTGTTTAATAAACTCGGGGTTGAAAACGCCCATGACCCTGGCGCCACATTCAATTAATATAGGGCCATCTTGAGTTAACATAATTTCCGCATGACAGGGGCCATGACTAATTTTAAGCGCATCCAATACATCGAAAGTGTACTGAATAACTTTTTCACTGTTTTCAAAGTGATAAGGTAAAATCCAATTGGTTGTAGGCGGGGTCCCGCATTTCCACATATCTGATATTGTGTGTCTGCCATAAGAACTAACTGTATTGATGAGCAATTGACTTCCTTTTAAATAGCTTTGTGCCAATACTTTTTGATTCGTTTCATAAGCAACTGTCTTGGTGTTAATTATTTTGTTAAAAGCGTTTCTGATGTCAATGTCCGAATGACAAAAGGTTACCAAATCTGCGCCAAGGCTTCGTAGTGGTTTAAGTACGATGGGTTTTTCTTTGATTTCGATGGCCCACCCTAAAATTTCATTGATATTATCAGAGACAATATATTTTGCTGTTTTAAGACCACTGTTTGATAAAGCTTCTATCATTTGGCCTTTATCTCTTCTGGCCGAGCTTAAAGCAATTCCATTGGAAATTAACCCTAAGTTATGACTTAATTGGTCAGCTAATTCGACGCCAATTTCTGCGCCAGGGATTAAAAATTTTATTTTGTATTTTTTTAATTGGTGGTATATCTCATTTAAATGTCCATGATATATTATATTTTCTATATAATGAGCGGGATTAAACGTATTGATAAAATATTGTGGAATATTGTCAGTACTTTGAATATGAATGCATGAATAACCCAGTTGATTAAGTTTTGGAGCAAAAAATCTTCCTATGCCGTAACCATCCACAATAGCAACAATTTCGGACATTTCCCCTTTTCTCCTTTATTTCCTTTTTGATTCCTTAATTTTTTAAACGGGTAAATTCCGTTTGGCTATCATACCAGCCATCAGATTTATAATAATTTGAACGGCAACATTGGTTGTCATGTTATTTCTATCTAAAGGTGGACTGACTTCGGTAATATCGAATCCTATAATGTCATAATGGCGAGCTATTTCAAATATCGTATCAATCACTTCATGCGGAAAAAGTCCGTTTGAATTGGGAACACTGGTGCCTGGAGCAAACGCTTGATCGATAGCATCAATATCTACTGATAGATATAGTTTTTTGATTTTTAACTGCTTGAAAATGTCGTTAATGACGTTTGATAATCCTTTTTTACGCATATCATAAACCGTAATAATGGTGATTCCATTTTTTTCCGAAAAATCCATATATTGTTTAGAATAGATATTTGCACCAATACCAAATTGAATAAAATAATTATAATTTAAAGTTTTCTCTAAAGTTTTCACCCAGTTTCCTGAATGATATCGGCCAGGAATAATATCCCGGGAATCGAAATGAGAATCAAAAACCAGCAAACCAATTTCCTCATTTTGATGTTTCTTTTTGATTGAACTAAAAATCGGCGCTGTAATGGAATGATCGCCGCCCAAGCAGATGGGAATATAGGGGTTGGGTAAAGAACTCACGGCTTTCGCAATATTCTCATGACTTTGTTCTATCGATTGTACCACATCTACACTGCCAAAATGCGTGATGACCATGTTCTCTAAAGAAATGCGCTTGTCGGTACAATATAAAGTGCATTCATTCAAATTTTTTATAATTTCCTTAGGTCCAAATCGAGTTCCGGGTCTGTGACTTACAGCAAAATCAAAAGGAATTTCAACAAACCCAAAAGAAGGTAAAGTGGAAGTTACTGGTTTTTGCCAAACATCTGAAAACCAGACGACAGATTTATCTTCAACAACTTTAGAAAACATAATTTTTACTCTAAAATAATTTTACATTCGTGATAAGCGTGCTGAGCGTATTCTCGTGCTTCTTGTGCATTTTTACCTTCGGTGATGATATATCCGAGAAGATCAGCATTGGACTGAGGGACATGGACTGTTGATCCGGGTTTGGCCACGATATTTACATATTTTACTCCGGGCATGTTTTTGATTTTTGAAATATTAATGGATTTTAATATTCCATCTTTATGGGTGTGTAACGCCATCATGGCTGCTCCATTATTTTTAATGGATTTCCAAATTACTTTTGTCCCCAATGCAATTTCTACTACTTGATCGGCTGGATTTAAACCGGTTGCTAAGGTAATGACGTGACTTCCCATCATATCGCCAGCCATCCTCGGATTAATTTCCAGTATTTTTATCTGCCCATTTTGAATTCTGCACTCGGTATGAATTACCCCACAATTGATGTCTAATATTGCCAATGCGCGTGATACTGCAGTAAAAAGTAAATTTGTTTCTTCTGAAACAATGGGAAAGGAACCGCCTAACTCAACGAAATTACCATTTTCTGTACCGAAAAAACGGTCTTTTTTGGCAATACCAATTAACTGAATGGGTTCATGATATGACTGCAAAGTTTCTACACTAAATTCAGATCCCTCAATAAAACTTTCCAAGAGTACCCCCCGTCCAATGGGTTGCCCTGATGAATTTTCTTTCCAGTTCTTTGAATTCAACATATAATTTTTCAATGCTTGATCATTCAAAATTTTTTTTACATACAAACTATCATTAATATTTTGTGGTTTAGCAATAATAGGGTAGCTTATTTTTTTTGCAAAATGTAGCGCCTCATTAATATGATGTACTAATTCAAATTTTGGATTAATTTCGTTAAAATATTTTTCCAGTGAACATCGCATCAAATACTTGTTTCTTGCTTTGCAAGCAGAGGAATAGGGCATTGAAGGCAGTTGGAGTATGTTTGCTGCTAGACAGGCTTGAGGAACGTAAAAATCTGCTGTAGTTGTGATCCCCTCTATTTTATTAATCCTGTTGCAAGTGGCTATCTCAACCAGTAGTTCATGGATGGAATTGGTATCACAGCGATAAATATAATCGAAATCACCCAAGAAATCATCCGGATAATTATCTGAATTTCTTGTAAAAAAAGAGATTCTGTAATTTTGTGATTTGGCGTATTCAAGAGCTTTTTGACCCGCTCCCGTTAAACTGGCTTCCACAAAAGCGATATGCTTTTTATTGATCATAAATAATATCCCAGGTATTTTAGCCCACACTCAACAATTTTATCTGTGCCATTTTTGGTTTTCCAGTTAAAATAATCGATCACTTTTCTATCCATGCCTTTTTCTTCTATGCCATTCCAGACACGCTCACGAGGGAGGCAATAACCGTTTTGAAAATTTGAACGAATATAACGTGCATAGGCTGAATTCCATATTTCTGCTAAGGTATTTTGTTTAATATGCCCCAAAAAGCGACCCAATCCATTGCAATCATACACTTCTCCATACAAATTAACATGCACGCCTACATTGACTTGGTTGCATTGATATCCACCAATCATAGGCCGAGTTGGCGTATATTTAATACCAAATTCACGTTCATCAATCAATCGAAATTCTTCCAGTAACTGATCAGCTTCTGTTTTGAGCATTAATTTATTTTTATTATCGGCAATTCCTTCAGGGATTAAAGTGGTAATATAAAAATGAATGTTGTTATTTCTGCAGTATCGAAAAATGGTTTTTACAATATCTATATCATGATATTGTGGCGTAATCACCATATCAACAGCCAAGCGAGTTGGTTTTGTTTTATTAAAGCCTTTATCTTGAAACATTTGAAAAATTTTGTTTGCTTTTATACCATAACCGACATATTTAACTATTTTATCTTGTATTACGGGATCAGTATGATTGTATTTAATAAAAATAGTGACATTCTTTTTGAATAATTTGTCAACTGTGTTTTCATCTAGTTGATGTCCGCTGGTAAATATAACTGGGATGATTTTGAGCCCATTTATATACTCGATAGTTTCCCAAAAATAGGGATCAAGCAAAGGCTCTCCCGCTCCCGGAACTTCAACGGTTTTTGCTCCCAATGCTTTTGCTTGAGCAATAACATTTTTTCTTTCAGCTAACGTGAGTTCTTCTCGATTTTTTCTCGAAAATCTATCAGGGGTTCTGTCACAATAGAAGCAATTTAAATTACATTTGGCAGTGAAATCAATGTCTAGGTGAAGCAGTTCATTTTTTTTCATTGCTTTTTTGATTTCTTTTTGATCAAAATCTACACCTTTTGCCCAGAGCCGGTGAATTTTGTCTAGAATCCTTTTCATTTTCATGCCTCAATAATAGAAATATTGATCATAATTGTAGCGCATTTTCTGATTTTGTCCAAAAAATGGCAAAAATAAATCAAATTCTTATTGCCCTATATTTATTAAGGGTTTTATTGGAATTTTTTATAGGCAATAATATGCTATCGGAAGTCTATTGATGGGTATATTGTTGAAAATCCACAATATACAGAGGCAAAAAAATTTACGAGGCTATGGTAAATTGTAAAAAATTACAAGTTTTGCAATTATAATAATAATGTTTAGATAATTTTAATTTTTTTTAATCAAAAGGTATTTATTATGTCGCAGATATTCAACGACAATCTGAATAATACTACTGTCCTAGTCATAGGAGGTTCGTACGGTATCGGTAGAGATATTGCTGATGCGTTATTAAATAAGCAGGCTAATGTCATCGTATTAAGCCGTACTCCGCCTGAAAATAATCTTGGTATAGGGAATTCAGCGCTAAACTGGCAACCGTTAGATTTATCCAATCCCAATCAAAGTCGGATTCAGTTGGAGCAAATATTAAAAGAACTTAATAATAAATTAGATGCGGTATTTTATTCAGCCGTTTATTATGGGCCTAGACGTGTCCCATTTTTGGAAGCCAGTGAGGAAGATTGGAAACAGCAGTTAAATGTTAATTTATATGGCTTATGGTTCAGCTTGTTACTGACTTTGCCGATTTTAAAACAGCATTCTCCCAGCTTATTTGTCCATATGACTTCTGATGTAGTCTATAATGCAGGGCCATGGCGAGCCGGATATGCTGCCACTAAAGCCGCTGCATCAAATTTAATGGATTCTTTGGTGAAAGAAGCACCGGAAGGACATGTGCGTTTGGTGCAATTAATACCGGGGAAAATGATCGATACAAGTAACCTTTATAATCGTTGCCCGAGTAATTTTAAATATAAATATGATGGGCTTTCAAAACATTTACAACAAGCGGCGCTTCAATTACTGCAAACGCGTGGTGAAGGAATGCATGGTAAGAGTTTGGTGTTTGATGAACACGGTCATTTACTACGTTTAGATGATGCAATTTCTGACGAATAGACTTGTCAATATATTTTGTTCAATTAAAAATATCCAAACATCAGTATTATTTCAAGGCGTCGAGATAGTTTTTCTTTCTAGTCTTTAGATAAGCAGTGTCATCTCAGGGAGTTTCTCTCGTAAACACAAGTTTCGCACTTTGATTTTGGAATTAAGCTGTTTTATGGAAAATATCTCATATTTATTTCATTATCTTATTGTGGAAAATCCACAATAGATGAAAAGCAAAAAGCTCCTAAAATATAACTTGTCTGAGAAGGATCATTTAGAAAAACACATAGAGAGGGGGAGGAACTCGTTTAAATGGCTAGAAAATAAGGAAAATGTAGTGTTTCAGCCAATTTAAATTGGGGTGAAATTAATTCAAGGGTATTAAATGTTGGCGAAGTTTAATAACAGGGCTTTAAATATGTCAATTAGCCATATATCACAACGTAAAATTCGTGTTGATCGAGCGGAGGTATTAAGACAATTTAATATTTGCTATTTAAACAAATATCCGATGTCAATAAATATCAATATGCCCAAAGTTCTCTTAGTTGAAGACAATGCAGTCATTCAAAAAGCCCATCGCGCATTTTTGCAAGAATTAAATTGTCAAGTAGATATTGCTTCAAACGGACTTCAGGCGCTTTCTTTATACGAGAGTAATAATTATGACATAGTTTTATTAGATATTGATTTGCCGGATATGAAAGGGACTGCGATATCTAAAAAGATACGTTATTTAAATGATAAGCAACATATTCCTATTATCGCCGTGACTGCCTTAAAAAATTCAACACAACAATTTTATAAAAAAGCAGGAATAAATGCAGTGATTTATAAACCGGTTAGTTTAAAAATGTTAAAGCAAGTGCTTTCAAAATGGCTGTAAATTTAAGAGGAGAAAAAAGATTTGGTCAATGTGGTAAGACAGTCAGAACAGACAAAGAGTCATTAGAGGTAAAAAAAGATGATGATTCTGGCTTATCTCATTGACCATTTATCATAATGGTTGCATTAGAGAAAAGTGTGGATGACTATGAAAACAATGACTAACCATCAAATAAATGATGGGAGAAATGATGAAATGAGGACATATTGGCGATGAACCATATGAGATTTATCACTAACACTTCCAGCTCAAATTGGCAAATTCGCGCACAGAGGGAAGTCGAGTATAAGGTGAGATTAACTCGGGCATTACTCAATCCTGCGAATATTACGCTGGCCGCTGCATGCGGTCTTGATGGAAAGAAATGTGGAAAACGTTTGGTAGTTATAGATGATGAGGTTTACACGTTATATAAAGGACAGTTGGATATTTATTTTTCCGCTTGGAACCTTGCTCCAATTTGGCACATTATTTCTGGTGGCGAATCAGCCAAGGTGATAGAGCCGGTGCTTAATGTTGCAGATGCCATGATTAAAGCAGGTCTTCTACGTCGCACTGAAGCAGTTATTGCCATTGGGGGCGGGGTGTCACTTGATATTGTTGGTTTTGCTGCAAGTTTGTATCGCAGAGGCATCCCTTATATTCGCATTCCTACTACATTAATAGGGCAAATCGATGCTGGCATTGGTATCAAAACGGGAATTAATTATGGGCATCACAAAAATCGTTTGGGTTCTTATTTTGCGCCGACTGAAGCATTAATTGATCCTACATTTTTGTGTACATTGGATGAGAGACATATCTCAAATGGTATTTCTGAAATTATTAAAATGGCATTGATTAAAGATAATAGGCTATTTCAATTAGTAGAAAAAAATGCAGATATATTAAATGCCCAAGCTCTTTCTAGCAATAACACAGAAGTTGAAGAGATTTTATCTCGTGCTATTGATGGCATGCTGGAAGAATTGGAACCGAATTTATGGGAGGGCAATTTGGAGCGTTCAGTGGACTATGGACATACGTTTAGCCCTACTCTGGAGTTATGCGCTGAACCAGAATTATTGCATGGAGAGGCGGTTGCTATAGATATAGCTTTATCGATAGTACTTGCATTACATCGTGGCTTGTTAACGTTCGAAGATTCTTGTCGCGCATTAGACTTAATGATTCGTGTTGGACTGCCTATTAAACACCTTAATTTTACGTTGGATCTTATTGAAGCCGCTTTAGACGACACGATTAAACATCGTGATGGATTGCAGCGAGTTCCACTGACCGATGGAATAGGCAAAGTTACTTTTGTGAATGATCTTAGTAAGTCTGAATTACATGTTGCGTTGGCATATATTAATCGATATAAAAGACAGCGGGGTATGAATGTTGCCTAAATATTTTTCACACAATAATGTAGTGCTTGTGTTTGATTTAGGTGGCACCTATTTTCGTTCAGGAGTGTATATGCACCCAAAAGGCGTGCTGAATGTTCATCAGCAATCAGCGCTCAGTTTTTATGGCGCATCAGATATGACCGTGGCTGACCTCAAAAAAGGGTTGTTAAAATATTTGGTAAATACGGCACGGAGCTATAAAGAGAATATGCGAGCTAATTGCGTGTCAATTTCATTAGGAGCAGCATTAGATGGACGCTGCGGAACAGTCTATGGTTCAGGTCCTTTATGGGGACATGACAACTCTCCGTTTGAGTTGTTAACGCAATTGCATCAATCTGCCTCCGAATTTGAATGGCATATTGTCAATGATGTCACAGCAGGATTGCTTCATTACGCTAAGCATGCAGCTAATTTAGACATTCGTAAAATATTATTGTTAACAGTTAGTTCTGGTATTGCGTGTCGTGTGCTAGATGTTCGGAATCAACATATCGCACTAGATGAGTTTGGATTGCAGGGCGAAATAGGGCATTCTCCAGTTACGTTGTGTTTTAGAGGTCAGATGCTTGAGTTGGATTGCGATTGTGGCGAACATAATCATGTAGCTGCTTTTTCTTCTGGGCGTGGTATGTGTAGACTGAGTAAACTTCTTGCGAAACGTCAGCCATTATTATGGAAAAAATCTAGACTCGCTGTGTTGTGTGCAGAAGGAGAAGGATATGAGTCTGCATTATGTCGCGCATTGGACGAGAACGATGCATTTTCTGTTAATTTGCTTTACTTAGCAACAAAGCCTATCGCAGATATACTGCGTAATGCATTGGCAATCGATCCTGAATTAGACCGAATTGTTTTAACAGGAGGAGTGGCGGTTAATTTGGCAGACCACTACCGAGAGATGCTTATGCGACATTTTTCTGAGCAAGGACTTTATTTGAGTAGTAATTTTGACTCTGAGTTGTTTAATCGTCGGATTTTTATTGCAAAATCTGATGAGGTGAATAATTTAGAAGGTGCCGCTCTGTATGCAATCAATCAAATGCAGCAGAAAGTCTTATCTGTGCAAAACAAGCGACAAGATGTATATGCTTATCAACATAAGTTGGTACAGCCGAACGTCAACTTAGATTCTGGAAAATACGCTATTAGTTTTCTCATGACATCTATGTATAATATAACTCGATCAGGAGGCTATTATGCTTAGTTCGTTGTCGCTAAACAAACATCGAGCAATTATTCGTAATGCTAAGAGCGTTTATTTAGAACAAAGAAAAACTCCTGTTATAAAAAAAGGAGAACTACTTTTAGCACCATTAGTGTCAGGTTTGTGCGGGACAGACATTCAAATATTGCGTGGAGAGCGAGATGATTCAGCTGTAGTTAATGGTCATGAAGGTGTGGCTCAGATAGTTGAAGCTGGGAGTGATTGTCCAGCATATTTTGTGCCAGGAGCAAAAGTATTGATTAATCCAACGCATCCATGCAATTCAGCATTTTTATTTGGACATAATGTAGATGGTTTTTTTCAAGAATACGTTCGTATACCTGCCTCAGCAGTTTCTGCTGGATTAGTAATACCAGTGAAAACCAAATTGTCTTTGAAATTGTTTTCCTTGGTTGAGCCTCTTGCTGCAGTGCTATATGCGCTTCAATTATTACATCCCCAGCGTTGTAAAGATGCAATGATTATTTATGGAGATGGCATTATTGGTCATCTTGCTTTGCTGCTTATGAAAAGGCGGTTTGGCATAAATTTCCCAATAATCTTTGTGCATCATCGACAAGAAGGGCTTGAGTGGAGTTTACAAAGAAAAATGCCTGCAGATTTTGATTTGTTGTTTGATCAATTACATTTGGTTAATAATATATTACCAGATATATGTTCAGCACTGCTTGCTACTCCGCGTCTAAGTACAATGAGTTGTTTATCTCATGCTGTTGAACATATTGTACCAAATGGGTGCATTGATATATTGGGGGGATTGCCCAAAAAAGCAATTTTGCCAGATTTGCCTACTATTGATTTGATAAGTTTGCGAGCAAAAAATTGTGGCGGTTTTCCTTTAGATGGCGTATTTACACAAGCCCTATCTATTAAAAATAAGCCATTAGTGTTATGTGGGCATAGGGGGGTGTCGAATAATCATTTGCTGGAAGCAATGGAAGAATTAAGCATGTATGGGGATATCTATGCACCAATTATTACACACATTCTTAGTTTAGAGGAAGCTTCAAAATTTATGAACAGATTATTACAAAAATTTCCTCGTCAGATTAATGGTGAGCGTGTCATGAAGCTAGCTATTGCCAGGAGTCATTAATATGTTGCAGTCATATGTTAATTTGAAAAGTAATACAATATTAGTGATAGGAGGGTCATCTGGTATTGGACGAGGGATTGCCGATGCGCTAGCAAAAGCTCATGCGCGCGTGGTTGTTTTGAGCCGTACTCCTCCTGCAGAGGAATCAACTTTTTTAGAATGGAGGTTTCTAGATTTATCACAACCCAATGAGAGCCGCATTCAATTAACAGCTGTCCTAAAGGAACTTGGATCGCAATTGGATGTAGTATTTTACTCAGCAGTTTATTATGGTGCTAAGCGTACACTTTTCTTGAAAGTTGCTGAGGAGGAGTGGAGGCAGCAGTTGAATGTCAATTTGCATGGTCTTTGGCTTAGCTTATCGCTCACTTTACCGTGGTTGCAACGACGCGCACCTGCATTATTTGTACATCTTTCTTCTGAAGTGGTTTATAACGCTGGCCCAGAACGTTCAGGTTATGCGGCGACTAAAGCTGCTGCGTCCAATCTAATACGTTCATTAGCGCAAGAAGATCCTAGCGGGAAAGTGCGTCTTATTCAATTATTGCCAGAAAAAATGGTGAACACTTCAGGAATTCGTCGCCGTCGTCCTGCTAATTTTGATTATCATAATTATATGACACCACAACATTTTAGTCAGGTTGCACTTCAGTTGGTACAAACGAGAGGAGAAGGTATGCATGGTGAAAGCTGGGTGGTGAGTGATCAGAGACAGATGCAGCGAGTGGAAGAAGCCGTGCCTATTTCACAAAGTTATAGAGGTGAGCAATGTCAAATAGTATAGCTTTAGTGGATTGGCGTTTGCCGGTGTATGGTGCGGAGGCAGTACGTTTTTGCGCAGAACATCATGTGAGCGCATTGCAAGTTGATTTTGGTGGCCCCGGACATTCTCCTAGTTTAGATAAGCGTACACGGCAAGATGCTATTTTAGAAGCATGTGCCGAGCATAAAGTACATATTATTGCTTTGGCGGGTAATCAATTAAATGATATTGGATTAGGTTTGCGATTTGATCGTTATACTTCTCGGAAATTACAAAATTTAATCGAATCAATATTAGATACTGCAAATTATCTTTCTGTTCCTTTGGTATTTTTTCCTAGTTTTCATCGAGGAGCTATTCGTGACATAGAAACTTTAGTACGTGCAGCTAAGATGTTACGTTGGGCTTGCCAAGAAGCAAAAGATCGTCAGTTAGAATTAGGAAGCGAGAATGACTTGTCTGTTGCTTGGTCTGTGCGTTTAATAGAAGAAGTTTGCGCTACTAATTTTCGTTTTATTTTTGATTGTTATAATCCTATAAAAGCAGGGCATTCGGCAGCCAAGCTATTGACTAAATTGGAAGGATGTTTTGCGTCACAGGTGCATATCAAAGATGGTTTTGCAGGAGAAGATGGGAAGGTTGCGCTAGGGAGTGGAGATGGTAATGTAAAAAATATATTAACAGCGTTAGTTCAAACTGATTGGGCTAAAGATTATATATTAGAAAATGATTATCGCTGTAGTCATCCGCAGGCATTACATCACGATATTCAGTGGATATCTCATTATTTAACGTGGCAACGCACGCAGTCAAAATCATCAATACATTAGGAAAGCTTTATGCAAGTTAATCGATCTTTTATAACATATCACGTTAAAGGGTTGCTGTTCGATATGGATGGTACATTGGTTGATTCAACGCCGGTAGTGGAGCGAACGTGGCGACGTTTTGCTGATCGATATGATTTAGATCTGAATGAAATTTTAGATTATGCGCATGGCCGCCGTACGTTAGAAACGGTGACGCATTTTGCGCCTGCATATGTTGATATAAAAAAAGAAGCTACGCAATTAATAGCTGAAGAAGTTGCTGATGTTGAAGGTATTGTCGCCATTGCCGGATCTGTTAATTTATTGCAAGCATTGCCGTTGTTTCAGTGGGCTATTGTTACTTCGGCAAGTCGTAAGTTAGCGCTTCGTCGAATGTGTGCTGCAAATATCCCCATTCCGCCGGTGTTGATTACTGCAGAAGATGTTGGTTTTGGTAAACCATCTCCTGATGGATATTTGGCAGCTGCTCAGGCGCTCAAGTTGTCATCAAAAGATTGTATTGTGTTTGAAGATTCTTCTGCAGGACTTTCTTCTGCGTGTGCAGCGGGAATGCGTGCATTTGCCGTGGGCGAGCGGTTGAAGACTAGTCAATTATCATATGAGCAATGGATTCCAGATTTTAACGGATTGCAATTGTGTGTGCCATTTTTACCTGTGTTTCCTGCGATTTTAAAACTTAAGGTTGGTCAAACAAACACAGAAGTGTTGTCGAAAGGAGAATAGGATGATGAGAAGACAAGAAATTTATTCATTAACTGGTTTGCGTGGCGCAGCAGCTACGCTGGTTATGTTTTATCATTTTAATGCAAGCCGTTTAGTTTCATGGGTGGGCGGTCATATTTTAGGACATTGTTATTTAATGGTTGATTTGTTTTTGGTGTTGTCGGGATTTATTCTTGCAATGACTTATGGACAGCGATTTGAGCAAGGGGTTGAATTGCAAAGTTATGGTACATTCGTCAAGCGTCGTTTTGCGCGAATTTTTCCAATATTTTTTCTGATGACAATTACGGCTGGCATATTAATTGCAACAGGATGGATGGATCATTGGCCAGGCCCTGCTATTCCGGTTTCTGGCTTAATTAATTTTACAATGTTGCAAAGTGTATTGCATGTTCCCACTTTGGATACACCAGGATGGTCTGTTAGTGCGGAATGGATAGCAAGTTTATTATTCCCATTTTTTGCGTTATTATTTTTACGACGTTCATGGATGTGGGCGATATTGGGGGCAGTGATTGGTTTGATCACATTGCCTGTTTTAGTTCATTTGCCTGCATTAGCACATGAGCCAAAGCGCGCTGGATTGATGGATCTTTGGAATTATGAAACGATTTATCCGGTTGTGCGTTGTATTGCTGAATTTATATTAGGCGTCATCACATTTCGTGTGTCACAACTTGCATGGGTAAAACAATTAATTTCTCATGATTGGATAGCACCAGTATTATTTTTCTTAATTCTTGTTTTAATGGCTATGCGGCAAGCAGATGTTTGGGTTGTTGCTTTGTTACCGCTGTTTATTTTATCGTTAATTTCCAGAACTAATATAGTTGCACGGTTTATGGGAAGTAAGCCAATTTATAGGCTTGGTCAGATATCATATTCAATTTATTTAATTCATAATCAAATGAATTATTTTATGTTGTCTTTTGCGCGATATCTCGAATCAATTGGTGTCGGTCAAACAGCTGCAAATACTATCGCTATGTTTATATTTGTTGCAATTGTTATTGTATTCGCGGAAATGGTCTATCGCTATATTGAAAAACCCGCTCGTAATTATATTAATGGTTTTGTTCTTCGATGACCTGCGTTAGCCTTAGCAAGGCTCAGTAATTGTTGCTTATTAGAGGGGACGATATAATGAAAGAATTGCAAAGCGCGCTTCAGCCGGTGATTAAAGATGCAATTGAGGCAGGGCGCATCGTTGGAACGAGTATTATTGTCGCGAAAGATGGCGACATTGTTTTTGAACAACATGCGGGATTTGCAGATTGCGAAACAAAACAGCCTGTGACAGAACAAACAATATTTCGTTTGGCAAGCATGACAAAACCGCTTGTGAGCACTGCAGCAATGGTTTTGGTAGAAAAACGATTGTTGGATTTAGATGCGCCGGTCACGCGATGGCTGCCTGAATTTACACCAAAGTTTGATAGTATAGATGCGCCTATTACTGTACGACAATTAATGACACATACGTCGGGCTTAAGTTATGGTTTTTTATCGCCGGATAACGAACCTTATTTTTCAGCCGGTGTTTCTGATGGTATGGATGAAAAAGTATTATCTTTGGATGAGAATTTAAAGCGTTTAACGACAGTGTCTTTATTTTTTAAGCCGGGAACGAATTGGTGTTATTCATTATCAACTGATGTTTTAGGTGCAGTTATTGAAAAAGTTTGCCAGAAACCACTGCCTGAGATTATTGCACAATACGTTACTGAGCCACTTGATATGAGAGATACTACTTTTCATGTAAAAGATGTTCATCGTTTAGCGAAAGCATATACTGATCCAATAACGCCAGGGGGCATAGCGCGGCTCATGCAAGCGCAGGATCAAGTGGTGTTGGAAGGTTGCGGGCCCATTCATTACGCGCCCGGACGTATTACCAATTCAAAAGCGTATCCATCAGGTGGTTCTGGTATGGCTGGAACGGCACGTAATTATATAAAGTTTTTAGAAATGATTCGAAAAGGTGGTGTACCACTTCTGCAATCAGCTTCTGTCAAACTTTTAACAGAGGATGCTGTAAAGGGTTTTGAAGTTCCGGCTGCTGGGCCAGGTTTTGGTTTTGGGTTTGGTTTTGCTGTTGTGCGTGATTCAAAAACAGCGGAGACACCGCAACATCCAGGTAGTTTTGAATGGGGTGGTGTGTATGGTTGCAAAATGTTTGTTGATCCTGTGGCCGGATTGTCAGTCGTCATTCTTACGAATACGGCGTTGTATGGTTTGATGAAGTTTCCGATTAAGGTTCGTAACGCTATCTATGAAGGTTTGAAATTGCATGAGAGTTCAGTTTCGTCAGCTGCTCATTGGGCGAAGAAATAAGCTAGAGATATTGTAATATGTCAATTTCCACAAGTGAAACAGTTATGCCAGAGTCTGCTAAATCAGATTGGTTCGCTTTGATTATTCTCACGATTACTGCAATCGTGTTTGTAACAGCAGAGTTATTACCAGTCGGCATTTTACCTGAAATCAGTGCGAGTTTCCAACAGCCGATTGGCCGAGTGGGATTAATGGTGACAGGTTATGCGTGGACTGTCGCTATCTCGGCTGTATTGATTACATCATATTTAGCCTCGTTAGAGCGGCGGAAATTATTATTCTTTATTAGTGTTTTATTTGCGGTGGCTAATTTCATGGTCGCTTGTTCGTCTTCGCTCGCTGTTTTATTTATTGCGCGCGTAATTGGCGCTTTCAGCCATGGCGTTTTTTGGTCTATCGCGGGACCATTGTGTTTGCGTTTGTCAGGGCATACTTCAAAAGCGCGCGTGGCAACAGTTGTGTTTAGTGGAATTGCGATTGCGACAGTTGTCGCAGTGCCTGCTGGAACAGTATTAGCTCAACATTTAGGATGGCAAGCTGCGTTTGCTTCAATTGCGTTCATCAACCTTATCATCGCGTTCTTAGTTGTTGTGCGTTTTCCACCAACTTTGACTAGCGAAAGTCGTAGCTATTTAAGTCAACTACCGCAGATTATATGTCATCCTTTATTGCGACGATTATTTCCTAGCACCGCGCTTGCATTAACAGGTCATTTCTGTGCATTCACTTACATCAGTTTGTTGTTGATAAAAGGGGTTGGTGTTTCACCTGCGCACTTAGCTTTTTATTTGTTTTTATTTGGTGGTGCTGGCGTGATAGGGAATGTACTGGCAGGTAAGCTTGTCGATAGCCAGCTAAAGCAAGCATGTCTATGGATTATGATTGTCATGGCTATTGCTATTATGCTATGTGCCTTCTTACCTTTAGGTGCAAGTATTTCTGCTGGATTTTTAGTGATTATTTGGGGCGCTGGTATTTGTATGTTAACGGTTTCCATACAGTCGTTAATACTTACTTTGCCAATTCAAATAGCTGATGTTGCATCTGCTATGAATGTTTCTATGTTTAATGTTGGAATTGGTAGTGGTGCACTTTTTGGGGGGTTGATTGTTGATCATATGCCGCTAGAAGCAGTGGCGTTAGTAGGCGGCATCACACTATTAATGGCCGCTGCTATTATGGCTTGGCCAATAAAGGAGAAAATTTATGAATAAACCTATTCGTGTGGGAATGATTGGTGCGGGATATATGGTGAAACTGCATAGTTTATCAATGCGGAATTTGGCCGCGTTAACAGACGATAAGCGTGATTCTTTTGAGCTTATGCATTTGGTTGATAATAATGTTGAACTTGCAGAGCATGAGGCAAAGCGCTGGGGCTGGGCGAGTGCAGATAGTGATTGGCGTACTGTCACTCGGAATCCAGATATTGATTTGGTGGATATTGCTACTCCCAATGATAGTCATTATGAAATGTGTCTTGATGCGGTTGCCAATGGTAAAAATGTATTGTGTGAAAAACCATTGGCGCTTGATCGACAGCAAGCTGCAGAAATGGCGCGTCAGGCGAAAGCTTCTGGAAAAGTACATATGGTAAATTTTACCTATCGTGCTTGGCCGGCTATTGGGCACGCTCGTCAGTTGATTCGTGATGGCAAGCTAGGGCGTATTCGACACTTTGAAGGACATTATTTTCAAGATCATAATAATGATCCTAGTATTCCACTACATTGGCGTTTTCAGAAGACGAAGGCGGGAGCAGGTGCGCTTGGTGATGTTGGGTCACACATTATTGATTTAGCACGGTTTTTAGTAGGTGATATTGCAAGCGTTGCGGCGCTTACGGATTGCTTTGTGAAAGAGCGCCAATTACCTAAAAATAAAGCACAAATGGGCAAGGTGACAGTAGATGATTTGGCTGCTGCGCTTGTGCGTTTTGAAAATGGCGCAACAGGAACGATTAAAGCAAGCTGGGCATTGCCTGGCTTTAAGAATGATGTGTTTTTTGAAATTATTGGCGATAAAGGGGCAATGCGTTTTAGTTGGCAACGCAGTAATGAATTACAAGTTTTTGATTCAGAAGATGCACCTCAAATATCTGGTTATCGGACGGTGTTACTCGGTCGTGCGCATCCAGGTGCAGAAATATTTTGGTTTCCAGATTTAGGTGGTGAGCTTGGTGTTGGTGTCACAGCGCAAGGAATGGGATATGGGGAAGCTTTTACATTAAGTTTTCGCCATTTTGCCAAAGCACTTAGATCAGGTGAATCACCATCCCCTAATTTTGTTGATGGTTTGCGTTGTTGTGAAATCATTGATGCAATATTGGAGTCAGCGATTGAAAGGCGTTGGGTAGATGTAGATAAGACGGTTATTTAGAGTCCGTCCCATTTCCCCCTGTTT
The DNA here is from genome assembly GCA_001801405.1 of Gammaproteobacteria bacterium RIFCSPHIGHO2_02_FULL_42_13. GTDB lineage: Bacteria > Pseudomonadota > Gammaproteobacteria > UBA12402 > UBA12402 > O2-02-FULL-42-9. Next base: position 30,415 of record MGXQ01000054.1, read on the forward strand.
TTGCAAATAACCAAATTGAGATTTAAATTGATCGCAAAATAATGCAAAAACCTAATCAAAAAAAAGGGGTGATTTTATTTGTTGCCGGATTTTGTAAAAACAGTCTGTTTTAAAACGCAGGGATTCCTGAGATGAACTCTCATGTTTTTTTAAATAGGGAGAGGAAGATTACGCCGCTTTTTTTACGGCCGATTGTTCATCGGCAAGGGCCTTTCTCGCAACGACCAAAAGATTATGGGTGAGCACACACCAAGTCACAGAAAGTTGTTTGTGAAGAAAGCCTTTACTGCGAAGAGGTCTGCCCAGAAATGCATTTTTGAAAATACCCATGCGTGCTTCGGTTTGACCGCGACGAGTTTGTAATTTTTGAAATTGAGATTCTTGCAATCGCCGTTGCAGTTGGTAAGCGACGTATCACTTACGGCCCAACCTACGTACTCAGCGGACGCGAAACTTTGTTTCTCCTAGCTCATGCGAACAAGTCGGTCTCAGCTCAGAGGACGCGAAACTTCGTTTCGCTTACCTCTGAGCTGAGTATTATTAGAAATGATAATAAAATCCTAACCCAAATAAATCAGCGGGTTCTATTTTACTGTTGCCGTGCACTTGATTGTAAGATACATCAATTACAAATTTCTTCGTGATGTTGAAGTCAACACCTAATCCATATGCGGGAGAGATCGCTCTGCGTGTTTTACTCAGACCACTGTCATTTTTAGTGCGTGAATGAATATAAGCAGCTCCTGCACGCGCAAAAATATTTACTTCTTGTGCAAGCGGATACATGAATTTTCCCATGAGTTCGGTCG
>MGXQ01000054.1:31248-36936 GCA_001801405.1 Gammaproteobacteria bacterium RIFCSPHIGHO2_02_FULL_42_13
GCGGCAATATAGTTATTGAATTGATAGCCTAAAACGCCGCGATAGCCGAAATTGGAGCTATTGACTATACCGTTGTCGACTTCTTGGCTTTGTGAGGGGCTATCAAATCCAGATAGGCCATAATGCGTTTCTGTAGCACCCAGTAACATGCCGATATAAACGCTTTTAAGGCGAGTGATGGAATGCATTGTTGATGATGCAGCGATGGCTGTACCGAGTGCCAAAACGGCTGCGCTAATCACTGCAACGCTTAACTTCCTGTTCATGCTAGTGGCCTCACTTCCGTTGTTTTTTTCTTCCCTCTATATATTGTTAGCATGGCTTACGGGGCATTGCCATACGAATGAGGACATTTTTTGTGTTTTTTTGTGATACTGCGGCATAAACAGGTTTGATAAAGTGGATTTTTGATGGCATAGCACTGTATAATTCATGTTCAAGATATGAACAAATAGGATTATGGCTATGAATTTGGATTTTTTGACCTTTGAGCAGCCTATTGCTGAGCTGCAAGCAAAAATCGAAGAATTACGTAATTTACAGACGACAAATAGTACCTCTTTCGATATGACCAATGAAATTGCTAAATTAGAGCAGCGATGCGAACAGTTAACGCAATCAATTTTTGCTGATTTAAAACCGATGCAAGTCGTGCAAATTGCGAGACATCCGCAACGCCCTTATGTGTTGGATTATATTGAACGAATATTTACAGATTTTGATGAGTTGCAAGGGGATCGTCATTACGGAAAAGGATCGGCGATTGTCGGTGGATTAGCGCGCTTAGAGGGCGAGTCGATGGTGATTTTGGGTCATCAAAAAGGGCGAAAAACAACCGAAAAAGTCGCGCGTAATTTTGGTATGCCGTGCCCCGAAGGTTATCGCAAAGCATTGCGCATTATGCAATTGGCTGAAAAATTTAAATTACCGCTCTTAACCTTTATTGATACGCCGGGTGCTTATCCGGGCATTGATGCGGAAGAACATAATCAAAGTGAAGCGATTGCGCGAAATTTACAAGTGATGTCACAATTAAAAACGCCGATCATTTGTACGGTCACCGGCGAAGGTGGATCCGGCGGGGCGCTTGCGATTGGCGTGGGTGATTGCATTATGATGTTGCAATATAGCGTTTATTCGGTGATTTCTCCTGAAGGTTGCGCATCGATTTTATGGAAAAACTCTAAAAAAGCGGCTGAGGCGGCGGAAGCGTTAGGATTAACGGCCGTTGATTTATCACGATTAAGATTGATTGATCATGTGTTGCGAGAGCCACTAGGTGGCGCGCATCGTGATGTGGATGATATGGCGGTGCGGTTAAAACAAGCGTTGAAAGAACAGTTGAAGATATTACAAGCCAAGCCGATTGATCAATTGCTCAAAGAGCGATATCAGAAATTGATGGCGTATTAAATTAGTTACGGCTCAACCTGCTCAGAGATCTTTATGTTTGATGAACTGAATAACCTTTTACAAAAATATCCTAATCATGTAACGATCTGGATCGCCTATAGTGGTGGTGTGGATTCGCATGTGTTATTACATGCGGTGTGTGAGTGGCGCAAGCAATATCTTAATCGTACGATTCATGCCGTGCATGTGCATCACGGCTTACAAGCGGATGCGGATAAATGGGTGACGCATTGCGACCAGGTGTGTCAAGCATTACAAGTGGGTTGTACAATATTATACGTCGATATTGAAAAAACGGCGAAACAAAGCATGGAAGCAGAAGCGCGAAAAGCCAGATACAATGCACTGGCGACATTAATGCAAGCCGGTGATGTTTTGCTGACGGCGCAGCATCAAGATGATCAGGCAGAAACATGCTTGTTGCAATTTTTGCGCGGCGCAGGGGCTCGGGGTTTGGCGGCGATGCCGCAAATCATGCCGTTTTCACGGGGATATTTGGTGCGTCCATTGATTTCGATTTCTAAGCAAGAAATTTTAGATTATGCAAAAGAACATCAGTTGCGTTGGGTCGAGGATTCCACTAATTTAGATGAACAATTTACGCGAAATTTTTTGCGCGCTCGCATCATGCCATTATTGAAATCGCGCTGGCCGAATGTGCCAGAAACGATTGCGCGTGTGGCAGCGCACTCAGCGGAAACAAAAAATTTATTAGAAGATTTAGCGCAAACGGATTTGCAACAGGTTAAAAGTGAATATGGGTTATCTGTTCAGCGATTACGTGCGTTATCCTGCGCGCGGCAAAAAAATCTGTTGCGTTATTGGTTTTATCAACAAGATTATTTATTGCCGAGCACGATTAAACTACAGCATATTATTAATGATGTCGTGATGGCGCGAGAGGATGCAACTCCTTGTGTACAATGGTCCGATGTTGAAGTGCGACGTTTTGGCGATGATTTATACGTGATGCCAGTGCGTGATAGGCATGATGTTTCAGTAGAATATAGCTGGGATGGGGTGGAGCCTCTTCATGTAAAGACAGGTGTGTTGATTTGTCAGGGTGCGCGCCGAAACATGACCGTCAGATTTCGGCGTGGTGGCGAAGTTTGTCGATTACGGGGGCGAACGGGTACACATGAATTAAAAAAATTGTTTCAAGAATGGCAAGTGCCACCTTGGGAACGTGATCGTGTGCCGTTAATTTTTGTGGATGGTCAGTTGGCTGCGATTGTTGGCTGTGCAGTTTGCGAGGGATATGAAGAGTTGAGTTTTCAATGGACATAAAAAAAGCCCCGCTAAAAAGCGAGGCTTTTTTTTCTAAAGAATCAATTAGCAACAGCCATTGCTTTTCCAGATATAATTGATCAATGCACCAACCGCTAAGATGGGGATCATGATATCAAAGAAATTGGTCATGTAGATGACCCATTGCAATTGAGCTCTTGGGAGGCTGACCCCTAAAATTGCAACCACGATTGCAACCACGATCAGTAACCAGCCAACAAATTTACGTAACATATTGCTTCTCCTTAGTTTAGGTCTAAAAAATACAAAAAAACGATAAATCGTTCCACAGTATTTAAGACTAAAGCGAGACGGTCAGATAGTCAATTTATAATCTATGTTTTAAGAGGTTTTTTTAATATTGATCAAATAAAACCCTAATTTTTGCAAAAAAATGTTCAAATATTATTCGAATTATGGTATATTGCACCAGCGTAATGATTTTGTTAATGTTCCTGTTTCAGCAAGATTCGAGGATGTATGGCGCGATTTATTTTCTTTACAGGTGGGGTGGTTTCGTCATTAGGCAAGGGTATTGCTGCCGCTTCGCTCGGTGCCATTCTTGAGGCTTGTGGCCTTAAAATCAATATGCTCAAATTAGATCCCTATATCAATGTCGATCCCGGTACGATGAACCCTTTTCAGCATGGCGAAGTTTTTGTGACCGACGATGGCGCTGAAACAGATCTCGATTTAGGCCATTATGAACGGTTTGTTCGATTTAAAGCAGGCCAACGCAATAATTGCACGAGCGGGCGCGTGTATGCCGAGGTCATTCATAAAGAACGCCAGGGCGATTATTTGGGTAGCACGGTCCAAGTGATTCCGCATATTACCGATGAAATTAAAAAATATATTTGTGCGCTCGAAGAAGATAATGATGTGGTGCTCGTGGAAATTGGTGGAACAGTCGGTGATATTGAATCGTTACCTTTTTTAGAAGCGATTCGTCAATTGCGTTTTGATTTAGGTCGCGAGCGCACGTTGTTTATTCATTTAACCTTGGTGCCTTATATTAAAACCGCGGGCGAATTAAAAACAAAACCCACGCAGCATTCTGTCAAAGAATTGCGATCGATTGGTATTCAGCCCGATATTTTGTTGTGTCGTTCAGGTCAAGCATTATCGGATAAATTACGCGAGAAGATTGCATTGTTTACCAATGTCGAAAAACATGCGGTTATTCCCGCTTTAGATGTGGAAAGCATTTATCAATTGCCCATCGCCTTTCATGAAAATGGGTTAGATGCTATTGTGATTGAAAAATTAAATATCAACGCAAAAAAACCGGATTTATCAGAATGGCAAGCGGTCGTTGACGCACAAAACAATCCACAGCGATCCGTGTTGATTGCGATGGTCGGCAAATACATGGATATTCGTGATTCGTATAAATCACTATCCGAAGCTTTAATTCACGCGGGTATCCATACGCAAACCAATATTGATATCGATTATATTGAATCTGAAACACTCGAGGTGCATGGAACGGGTTGTTTAAAGGCGTATGATGCGATTTTAATTCCGGGTGGTTTTGGCGAACGTGGTGTTGAAGGAAAAATCTTGGCGGTGCAGTATGCGCGTGAACATAACATTCCATTTTTAGGAATTTGTTTGGGATTGCAAATTGCATTGATTGAATTTGCGCGCAACAAAGCGGGCATGTCAGATGCGAATAGTACAGAATTTAACAAAAAAACGACATACCCAGTTGTTGGATTGATTACCGAGTGGATGGATAAAAGTGGTGAAATAAAAAAATTAGGAAAACATCCTCATTTAGGTGGCACGATGCGTTTGGGCGGCCAAGTGTGTTTATTGAAAAAAAATTCATTGGCGGCGCGCATTTATGGACAAGATAGAATTATCGAACGTCATCGTCATCGCTACGAAGTCAACGATAAATATCGTGATGAATTAGTGAAGCAGGGATTAGTGATTTCAGGCGTATCAGAAGATGGTAATTTAGTGGAGATGATTGAATTAGCGGATCATCCATGGTTTGTCGCTTGTCAGTTTCATCCGGAATTTACCTCGAATCCGCGCGATGGACATCCGCTGTTCACGAGTTTTATCGAGAGTGCAAAAGGAAACACAACATGAAACTATGCAGCTTCGACGTCGGCCTCGACAAACCTTTTTTTTTAATTGCGGGCCCCTGTGTCATCGAAAGCGAAAGCTTAACATTAGAAATTGCGGCGCAATTAAAATTATTGACGCAAGAATTAAAAATTCCTTTTATTTTTAAAGCGTCATTCGACAAAGCCAATCGTTCATCACACCAAAGTTTTCGCGGGCCGGGAATGATCGAAGGATTAGCAGTGTTGCGCAAAGTGAAAGAACAAGTGCAAGTGCCGATTTTAACGGACGTGCATGAAAATACACCGTTAGATGAAGTAGCGAGCGTCGTCGATGTCTTGCAAACACCGGCGTTTTTATGTCGTCAAACCGATTTTATGCAGCGCGTGGCGAATCAAAAATTACCGGTCAATATTAAAAAAGGACAGTTTTTATCGCCATGGGATATGAAAAACGTGGTCGAAAAAATGCGTGCAACGGGTAATAAACAATTGATGGTGTGTGAGCGCGGCGCATCGTTTGGTTATAATAATTTGATTTCGGACATGCGATCACTCGTCGTGATGCGCGATACAAATTGCCCTGTTGTGATGGATGTAACGCATTCGGTACAGTTGCCGGGCGGATTAGGTAACGCAACGGGTGGACAACGTGAATTTATTCCGGCGCTCGCGCGCGCAGCGATTGCGGTTGGGGTGTCGGGCGTTTTTATGGAAACGCATCCCGATCCGGATAAAGCCTTAAGTGACGGCCCGAATATGTGGCCCCTTGCGCAGATGAAAGCTCTCTTAATTCAGCTTAAAGATATCGATGCAATAATCAAATCCTCAGCAGATTGTCATCCCCGGGATTTCGCGTAGCGAAATAGCCGGGGATCCAGGAAATATATTTCTGGATTCCGGATATTTT
>MGXQ01000055.1 GCA_001801405.1 Gammaproteobacteria bacterium RIFCSPHIGHO2_02_FULL_42_13
GATGGACCACATTATTTAGCAAGGGATGACGTGTACCATGCTTATCATAGAATTATCGCAGAAGCTAATTTATATTTTGCACAAGTTGTTTTTAGAGAGCAATTACCAGATCGATTAAACGAAACATTTATAGCGTGGATACACGGTATTGCTTCACCCATTCGCAAAGCTGCAAAACGTTATTTTCGAGATGAATGCCATACTTGGGGTGAAGATGTCGTCTCTGATGTTACTTTTTCACCCAAAGAAGAAGGTGCACAAATAGGAACAAAAGCGCACGTTATTTTCGCTGATGGGGTTCCCTCTATGACATGTCATGTTAAGGCTCATCAGAATTACGGAGCATCAAGCTCAGGATTACCCAGCAGCCAACGCAAAGAAATCGATTTGAGAGAACTATTGGTTTATAAGATGCTAGAACACATTGGTTTTGGACCAAAAGTGCATTTTATCACTCACCGCAAAGCGGATGATGCCGATCTTTATCACAATGCCTTATTTATCGCCACTCAAAATGTTTCTCATACTAAGGTCGTCGGGAAAGAAAAACAGTTTCATAAAGCAAGAGATCTATTTTCTTATGATAGGGATGAATTCAAAGGTGATCCAGTCTTTTTCGAATCATACACCGCCGAACTGAGAGAAGCTGCGACAAGTCCGACAAAATTAGCAGCAACTATTTTTGATTTGTTAGGTAGAATATTATATTTAACTGATATGAATGAAGATAATTTTGGCAGAATAAATAGCGCCGAGAAAGTTAAATGGAAAATGGTTGATTTTATGATTAATCCCGTGGGAAGAGATTACTATCTTGGAAAAGATCGGGGCGTAGAAGGCTTTATTAAAGGCAATGGGGCTTTTAGATATACTCGCAAAACATTACTATCGACTGCTTTAACAGAAAGAGATCGATCCGAGAAAATTATTGTGGGAAAAGAGGCGATTGAGTTATTGCATGGTGGGCGTCGTAGTTTGTCAAGACCCGAAACCCATAAAATGGGGTTTGTAGAGGCTATCGAACGCGCTTTTCGTGAGGTGCTAGAATATATGGAAGCGGATATCGGCGGGCAAAGTCGAGCCGCCCTATTAGGGCTCCACGATGCAAGAACTAGCTATGCTCAATTACGAGAATATGTTGATGCTGCACTAGCCAATTTTCATGATTTTTTAAATGGGTTTCAGACAAGGTATATCCATGAAATTGCCTCTACGTGCACGCTAGGCACTAGAATAGATACCGCTCTTGCACCAGGCGATCCAATACAAACTCGTGCGGAAGAAATATTGCGTTGGTTAGAAGCCTGTACTCGACCAGAAGATAATCATGAATTAGAACGAGGGGAAGAGGAGAATTGGTTCATATTGCGTAGAGGAGCGGAACGAAGACAGATCGATACACAATTACGTTTTAATCCAGAAACAAGACAACTTAGTTTTTTTTATGATGGTGCCTATCATGAGTTACTTAATGCCGAGCAATATGTACGATTATTTATAAGTGGCACCATGACTTTTGGAATGTGATGGGGTTATTGGTGATGTTATTTGAGGGCATCCCCCAATTTGACATCAGATTGAAGTAATTTTTAATAAGGAATGGATATGAAAGCTCAACCTATAGATCGAGAAAAAAGTGCTGAATTTCAAGATGTAAAATTGGATTATCCCGAAGAAACAACCAGCAGTCAACAACGGCGCACAACGCCGCTGGGCGAGTTTCGGGTAAATACCTATACGACAGATTATCAAGGGCATCCTGCCATCGCCGGCTTAACCGGAGGTGGATTTGTGATAACGTGGTGGAGCAATTTACAAGATGATAGTGGTTGGGGTGTTTACGCCCAACGCTACAATGTGAATGGTTCTCCGCTAGCGGGAGAATTTCGCGTAAACACTGTTACGGTGGAAAGGCAGCTTGATGCATCAGTTGCAGCATTAGCTGGTGGTGGATTTGTGGTAACGTGGACTACCTTTAATCAAGATGGTCACAATTGGGGTGTTTTTGGGAAACGTTATGATGCTAGTGGTGTGGCGCAAGGTGATGAATTTCAAGTCAATACTCATTATATGGACGTTCAGGATGCTGCTGCCATCGGCGCATTATCCAATGGTGGATTTGTGATCATGTGGGAGAGCCTAAATCAAGAAGATGCTCCTGGTACCGGTACCTATGGTATTTATGGTCAACGCTATGATGCTGTTGGTCTGGCGCAGGGTAGTGAATTTCTGGTAAACACTTATCTCTCAGATCATCAGCTCCAGCCCTCTGTTGCCGGATTATCCGCTGGCGGATTTGTGGTAACTTGGATGAGCTATGTTCAAGATGTTGGCAGTGAGGGTATTTATGGCCAGCGTTACGATGCGAACGGCGTGAAACAAGGCAGTGAATTTCAGGTGAACACTTATTCCCCAGATATTCAGACGAATCCATCTGTTGCTGCATTATCCAATGGCGGATTTGTAGTAACATGGCAGAGCAATTTGCAAGACGGTAGTAGCTGGGGTATTTACGGTCGACGCTACGATGCAAGCGGTGTGGCACAAGGCAGTGACTTGCGCATAAATACTTATACAAACGGGGAGCAAAGTATACCTTCGGTTACCGGATTGTCCGATGGTGGATTTGTGGTAACTTGGCTTAGCATTCAAGATGACGATAGTAGTTATGGTGTTTACGGTCAATGCTACAATGCGAGTGGGGTAGCGCAAGGTAGTGAATTCCGGGTAAACACTTATACGACAAATGCACAGTATTATCCATCTGTTGCAGCATTAGTAGGAGGTGGATTTGTAGTAACATGGCAGAGCAATGATGGACAAGACGGAGATTCGGCAGGCATCTACGCCCAAACCTATATCCCACCGATTTTAAGTACTAATAATCTTACCCTCAATGAAGGTCAAACAGTTGTTTTAACAACAACCCTGTTGAGCGCACAAGATCCCGATACTGCTGACACTGATTTAACATTTACGATTTCCAATGTGCAACAAGGAAGATTTGAACTGGAAAGTAGCCCTGGTACGCCGATCACGAGTTTTACGCAACAACAAGTGATTGATGGCGCAGTACAATTTGTGCATGACGACGGAGAATTGCCCCCTTCATATAACGTTGTTGTGAGTGATGGTTTTTCTACAAGCAGTTCTGCTGCAGCGACGATCTCTTTTACTAATGTCAACGACGCACCGCAAGTCATTTGCAGTGGCGGTATGGCTTCTTATACAGAAAATCTCGCGGTAACGGTTATTGATGCAGGTATTGTTGTGACGGATACAGATAGCGCTAATTTAACTGGCGCAACTGTTTCCATCACTGGCGGGTTTGTTAGCAGTGAAGATCTGTTAACCTTTACCAATCAAAATGGAATTACTGGATCGTATGCGAGTGGGACGGAAATTTTAACGTTGACGGGTAGCTCCAGTGTTGCCAACTATCAGACGGCATTACGCAGTGTTGGTTATCGCAATACGGCAGAGAATCCAGATATCACCGCACGGACGATTTCATTTGTAGCCAGTGACGGTACGTTTACAAGTAGCGCTGTTACTCGTGATGTTACTGTTATCGCGGTAAATGACGCGCCAGTAATAGATACTTCCGGAGCTTTGACTTTAACTTCGATCGCTGAAGACAGCGCCAATCCCATGGGTGATCCCGTTAGTTCTATCGTTGTCGCTGGTTCCATTACTGACGCCGATGGTACAGCAGTTACCGCTATAGCCATGACGAGTCTTGATGATACCAATGGTGGCTGGCAATATTCAGCCGATGATGGCAGCAGCTGGACCGCGGTTGCGCCAGTGAGCAGTAGTAGTAGTTTATTATTGGGTGAGACCTATAAGATTCGCTTTATTCCTGCTGCTGATTATAACGGCGCGGTTACTTTTACCTATCGAGCCTGGGATCAAAGTACAGGCGCAGCGGGTAGCAAAGTAAGTACCAGTATTAATGGCGGCATCACAGCATTTAGCAGTGCAACGGATACGGCCAGCATAATCGTTACGCCGGTCAACGACGCACCGCAGGTGGTTATGAATAGTATTGCCATCAATCAAGGGGAAGGCATCACATTGACGCCCTTGATGCTGAGAGCAGAAGACGTGGATAATACGGATACGCAATTGATGTTTACTATCTCCAATGTAGAGCATGGCCAATTTGAATTGATTACCAATGCTGGAACACCGATTCTGAGTTTTACGCAAGAACATATTAATGATCAGCAAGTGCGGTTTATGCCTGATGATACAGCAGAGGCGCCGAGTTTTAGTTTTTCAGTCAGTGATGGTGCCGGTGGTAGTACGGGAATCGTTCCAGCTGCTATTGTCTTTAACTCAGATGAGCAAAATTCAGAAACCCTCAGCGCTGCGGCGATTCGTGCCATTTCTATTAGTGCTGGCGGTGCTGTGGTGGGTGGTTTAATTGGTTTTGCCTTTTGGAAATTAAAACAACACAAAGAATGGGAAGTAGAATGGGAAAAACATCCGCTTGCAAACAGAATACGCAAGGGATTGAACTTGGATATGCCCAACCCTAACTCTGATGAAGGGCAAGAATTTTTAAGAGTTGTCGAGAGATTGGAAAAAGATTTAAGATCACGTGGCATTGATTTGAGCGGCATGCTGGGAACAGAGTTAAATGATTTAGCACGCCAAGTGGTGCGGGCTGTCAGGGACAATGTTCATGTGGATCATGTTGGGTTTTGGACATGTGGCAGTAACAAAGGGTCGGCGATTGCTTTGCGAGAGAGCGCCGAAATTATTGTTAAAGAAGTCGTGGCGCTGCGTGCGTTGCGTGCTGAGACGGTATACGAAACGAGGAAATCAAGAGAAATGGAGATGGTAGTTATGACAGCTACTGTGGCGGAGAAGAGTTAGCAGATGCAGTCACGGAAGCAACAACGGATGACGCAGCGGGCACTGCGGTGGCTTTGTATGTTTGAAAAAATGCCATAATAACAAGGTTATTTTATTCTTTTTTGGGCTAGAGATATGCGAGAAATAAACGAACTAATAGGGCAAATTCAAGCTGCACTAGAGGCTTTATTAAAAGTAAAAGCATCCGGTGATAAGGTTAGAGTAAATGTGCTGTCATCGGAAATTCTAGGGCATGCAATCAG
>MGXQ01000056.1:0-23558 GCA_001801405.1 Gammaproteobacteria bacterium RIFCSPHIGHO2_02_FULL_42_13
CCGTGCACGTAATATTGATGTGCTGATTGCCGACACGGCAGGACGTTTGCATACACAAGACAATTTGATGGAAGAACTCAAAAAAATTAAACGCGTCATGAGCAAATTAGACTCAACGGCACCGCACGAAACCGTTCTCGTCTTAGACGCTGGAATTGGTCAAAATGCAATCCACCAAGCCAAACAATTTCATAGCGCTATTAAATTAGATAGTTTAATCATGACAAAGTTAGACGGCACCGCAAAAGGTGGTATGATTTTTAATATAAGCGAACAATTAAAGCTTCCAATTCGTTTTATTGGAATTGGTGAAAAAATGGATGACTTGCGTCCTTTTTGCGCAAAAGACTTTGTGGACGCATTATTTGAGATAAAACAAAATGGCAATGATATATTGTAGCCAACTGACAAAGCATTACAGCCATACGGCCAATGCATTGTCGAGCGTAACATTTAAAATAGAACCTGGCGAAATGGTATTTCTAACCGGCCATTCGGGCGCAGGAAAAAGCACCCTGCTCCGGCTATTGGGATCGCTCGAACATCCATCGAAAGGCGATATCATTATCAACGGTCGCAATATCAACCGCATGAAAAAGCGCGAGATCCCCGTGTTTCGACGACAAATTGGATTAATTTTTCAAAACCCAGAGCTCTTATTGAAGCGTAGTGTATTTGATAACGTCGCGTTACCGCTCGTCATTACCGGATTCCGTCAACATGAAATTAACCGTCGCGTGCGCGCGGCATTAGATAAAGTGAGCCTATTGGGATATGAAAAAGAAAAACCCGAAAATTTATCGTGCGGCGAACAACAGCGTGTTGGCATTGCGCGCGCCATCGTTCATCGACCATCGATTATTCTGGCCGACGAACCCACGGGCAACTTAGATCCTGAATTGTCAAAAGAAATTATTGATTTACTCGAACAATTTAATCAGCTTGGCACAACTTTATTAATTGCGTCACATAACACGCATATCATCGAGCATTTGTCTTATCGCACCTTAAAATTACAAACGGGTCAACTCATCGAAGATGCAAAGGAAACCATTTATGTTTAACAAACGAAAATCCTTACATCATTCGCCGATTGTACATTATATTTCACAACATAAAAAAGCGTTAAAAACCAGCTTAAAACATTTTGCCATAACGCCAGTTACCGCATTATTAACTTGCATTGTGATCGGCGTTGTACTCACGCTGCCCATGGGCTTGTTCGTATTCTTAAAAAATATACAGATTATCAGCCATAACTTACATAACAGCGCGCAAATTACGCTATACACAAACATGACCGTCTCGGCCGATCAAATCACACAGTTGGAACAAACACTGAGTACAAATCCTGCCGTTCAAAGTTTTCAATATATCTCGCCAGAAAATGGCTTAAAAGAATTTCAACAACAAGCTGGCTTCGGAGATGTGTTAGCAGAATTAAAAGATAACCCACTGCCCGGCGTTTTTATTGTTTATCCAAAACCGTCAATTAATACTACCGCGCAAGCACAAGGTTTATTAACACAACTCAAAAACATCCCCAACGTAGATTCGGCTCAGCTCGATATGAATTGGTTAAATAAATTAAATGCCATGGTGATTTTTGGCCATCATCTCGTTTACGCGATCATGACAATATTTTTCTTTGCTGTTTTGCTTATTATTTCTTACACCATTCGTCTCAACACGCAAAATTATCAAGATGAAATTCGCGTTATTAAATTGCTCGGCGGCACCAATCGATTTATTGCCCGACCTTTTTTATATAATGGCATGTTTTATGGATTATTCGGTGGCATCATCGCCTGGCTGTTGATTAACGGGGTAATTTGGACATTACAAGACCCAATGGCCGAGCTCACTAATTTATACGGCACCACGTTCAACATCACCGGACTTAATCTACACTTAACTGCCATGCTCCTCGGCGGCGGCATGCTCCTCGGCTATTTTGGCTCGAGGCTATCTGTATCTCGCTATATTCGAAACGTCGACGTCCGCTAATTATTTCTCGGCAGCTCTGAGCTGCTCAAACCCACGCCACGCCTATCTTACAGCAGCTCAGAGCTGTGAGGCGCAAATATCGTCAGCTCAGAGCTGCGAGACGGCATGCAATCCTTGCTACGACTGGATCTCCACAGCTCAGAGCTGGCAAGTATATTTTTTACACAGTAGCAGCTCAGAGCTCGGATGAAAATTATGTTCACAAATTCGGTCAAATTGCTATAATAATGGGCCATGAGTACGCAATTACAAACAATCGATATGACGCTGCCCATTGGCACTCTAGATAGCTATCTGCAGCGCATCTATGGCTTGCCTATGCTATCCGCCGAGGAAGAGTATGCGCTAGCAATGTGCTTACGCGAAAATAATGATATCGAAGCTGCCAGAAAACTCGTTTTAACGCATTTACGTTTTGTCGCCAAAATAGCAAAAAATTACATGGGCTATGGCTTAGCGCTAGCTGATTTAATTCAAGAAGGCAATTTAGGTTTGATGAAAGCGGTCAAGCGGTTTGATCCATCGATGGGCGTTCGACTGGTATCGTTTGCCGTACATTGGATTAAAGCCGAAATACACGAATTTATTCTAAAAAATTGGCGTATCGTAAAAATCGCCACGACTAAAGCCCAACGCAAATTGTTTTTTAATTTGCGCAAATCAAAAAAACGCTTAGGCTGGTTTACGAAACAAGAAATCGATGACGTCGCGCGAACATTAAATGTAAAGCCCGAAACGGTGCTGGAAATGGAGCAACGTCTCGACGCACATGATGCTGCGTTTGATGCAGAAGATGAAAATGATTTTTCTGCACCGATACATTATTTAACGAATCAATCACAAAACCCTGCGCAATTAGCGGAAACCACCGATACTGAACAAGATAATCAAAAACAATTAATGATCGCAGTTAAAAAATTAGATGATCGCAGCCAAACCATTATTCAGGCACGTTGGCTCACCGAATCGAAAGCGCCACTACAAGAGCTTGCGACACAATTCAATATCTCTGTTGAGCGCGTTCGGCAACTTGAACAAACCGCAATAAAAAAATTAAAATCTTTGATGAGTGCGCCCCCGCGCGGCGTCATCCCCGAAAATGCTTTCCCGCCGAAGCAATAGCGAGGCGGAAACATTTATCGGGGATCCATTCCTAAATTAACTTCAATAAAATTAAATTTTCCGATATTGGACTTATTGATCTATGGATCCCCGGCTATTTTGCTTCGCAAAATCCCGGGGATGACAGCATCCCTGAGAACGTAGGTTGGGCCGTGAGGCCCAACAAACTATTCCCGTTGGGCTTCGCTTCGCTCAGCGCCAACCTACATTTTACTTAGCCCAACCTACCGCGCTCCCCTTGAGAATCCCCAAGCGAAAAGTCCCACGCGGCAAGCAGCGGGGAAATCTTCACATTATTTTATGAAGAAACCACGTTCCCTCCAATCACGCGACCACCAAGTTTTGAGTCTTTAGAAACATAAACTGTACCGTGGTTACATTTGAAAGTGATGTTGCCATTCACTTCTGAGCTCTGTTGCAAAGACACCGATTGATTTTTTTCACAACGCGAATCGGATTGATTGATGATAATGTTTTTTGTTTGCGTACTTGTTAATATAAAATTATCCGCTGTAACTGATAGATCATCGCCAAAACTAGCATGATTCGGCTTTAAAGACCCTTGAATTGAAGACTTCCCTTTAACATCACTCTGCGTTAACTTGCCAGAACCATCTATATTCAACGTATTCAAATGCGCATCGTTTGCGATTAATTGACCTGAAATATGCGTATCACCCGTCACCGTCGTGCCGTCCATCGTCACTTTACCTGCAAAATCTACCGAAGAAACTGTTTGTTTGCCGTAATACATTTTACCATGCGCATTATGTCGTACATGACCATGCGCATTATGTCGTGCATTGCCATGCGCATAACTTGTCATCGCAATGAATAACAATGTGGATACGCTTAAAATACTTTTATTCATTTTCATCTCCCATAAATATTTAAATGTTGTTGGGCCTTGCTGATGCTCAGCCCAACTGACAAAAAATGAGGCTGCCGCGGCGCAACCTCATGTATGATTAATTATAACAAGGACAATTGGTATCGGCGAATGGTGGCCGAATGCTTGCAGCACAGTGTCCACAATTGGTGTCAAACGCCGGCATGACTCCGACCAACCCCGTCGCGCCACTAATGGTATCCAAAATTGCCTTGTCGTGAATAATCACTCGACCTAACTTATCTAATTCAATCTTGCTTGCTTTATTCATAATATACTCCTCGTTAAAAGTTAAAAAATTTCCATTTGTATTTTAAGATCGCTCATTAGAATTGTTATAAGACCTTGAAAAACAGGGACAGTTTAATCAAGCAATCCGATTGATTCTTCCGTACAAAATACTGAATTTTTACTGGTTGTCGTCTGCAAATTGGATTACTATAGGGCTTGCAAACCATTATATATTTGTGAAACAAAAGGGGCTCACCATGCGTAAAGAAAACATCCATTTTTTCGCCCTATCCCTCATCGCCATCAATATAACCATCATTGTTGCCGCTGAATTTCTGCGCCCTCTGTGGAGCAGTTACGCTCAATATATCGGCGGCGATGTGCGAACCGCGGGCATCGCCGTCAGCACATTTTCCATCGTCATTGGACTTTGTATTGTCTTCGCGGGTTATATGGAGCATCGCCTAAAAAACGAAGAAACCATGATGATCATCACATCAGCATTATTATCGGTTATCTATTTGGGCTATTTTTTCATACACCATACGTGGCAATTATATATTTTACAGGCGTTGCTGGGTCTTGCGTGCGCTTTTCAATCACCGGCGATATTTTCGCTGTATCATCGCTATATTCCCAAAGAAAAATCAGCGCTTTATTGGGGAATCTGGAATGGCTTTTACTTTATTGCTATCGGCATCGCATCTTTGATCAGCGCCTTTGCGTTACATCATTTTGGGTTTAAAATGGTTTTTGCAATATTGTGGCTATTTTCGTTGGCATCGTTTCTACTGTGTTTATTTTTGATGCCACAGATGAAGCAACAACACCACCAAGGACAAATTTCAAAATTCTTCAATTAGAAGAAAGATTGGTTTATAATCGTAATGACGAAAGACAATGGAGCTTATCATGGATGCATTAGAAACAATTTTAACGCGACGTTCAACTCGTCGCTTTAGTAACGAACCCATTTCAGACGAGATGATTCATACCCTGCTCGATGCCGCGATGAGTGCGCCATCAGCTTGTAACCAACAACCATGGCATTTTATCGTCGTAAAAGATCGATCGTTATTAGATAAAATCGCCAGCGTGCACCCTTGTGCAAAAATGTGCGCGCAAGCACCACTTTCGATTGTTCCCTGCGCAGATCCAGACTTACAAACCAAAATTGGAAAAGATTTCTGGATACAAGATTTGTCTGCCGCCACTCAAAATATTTTGTTAGCCGCCAGAAGCCTTGAGTTAGGTGCTGTCTGGTGCGGCGTGTATCCGCGCAAAGATAATGAAAAACATATCCGCGAGATCTTTCAAATTCCCATAAACATTATCCCCTTTGCAGTCATCGCCATCGGCTATACCGACGTCCAACAAATACCGGTCGATCGCTATAAAACCGATCGCGTACATACAGACATATGGTAATTAATCGAGATGCCAATGAAACTGCGCATTTGGCGCAACTACCAATTTAGCTCCTGGCAGCCCAACGTTTGGGATGTCATTGCATTGCTGTTGGTGTTGTCTGTGATCATCATGCTCGCGTGGGCAGCATCACAAACTTCAACACCCTATCATCTGGGCGAAGCATTGCCGATTTCATTGAATCCAAAATATTTACCTGGTTATGCGTTACGCTCAGTCTTTCGCATACTCACAGGATTGTTTCTATCACTGATTTTTACTTTTGTAGTCGGCAGCGCTGCCGCGAAAAACAAACATATTGAACGCATCGCGATTCCACTTATCGATATTTTGCAATCGATTCCAGTGCTTGGGTTTCTGTCAATCACTATCGTTATGTTCATTTATCTGTTTCCAAACAGTCTGTGGGGGCCGGAATGGGCATCCATCTTTATGATCTTTACCGCACAAGCGTGGAATATGTGTTTAGGCTTTTATCAAAGTATTAAAACGATTCCCTATGATTTACGCGAGGCATCGGCCATGTTTCAACTGTCCGCCTGGCAACGTTTTTGGCGCCTCGAAGTACCGTTTGCCATGCCAAGTCTCATGTGGAACAGCATGATGTCGATGTCCGCGAGCTGGTTTTTTTTAGTAGCATCCGAGGCGCTGACCGTCAATAAACAAACCATCATGTTGCCCGGCATTGGCTCCTATATTGGCGAAGCCATTTTACATTCTAATATCTTGGCCGTCAGCTATGCCATCACCACCATGTTAGTCGTTATCTTATTATATGATCAACTCTTGTTTCGTCCGCTGTTAAGCTGGAGTGAAAAATTTAAAATGGAATCAACCGCGGGTGAAAAAGCAGAAAAATCATTGCTTGTTCGCTTATTAGTTAAAACACATTGGTTACAAAATGTCGTCGGTTCTTGGCTTAATGCCTTCTGCGACGCCGTTGTCAATTTTCAAATAACACGACGAGTAAAAAAACCTGAGCATCCACAACAAATGATTAATCGCTCCGCCACGGTTTTGATTTATGCATGGTATATCACCATCGCGACTTCGAGTATTGTCTTAATGTATTTTTTGATACGTTTTATTTTTCATACGATTTCAACACATGAAATCTTTCACGTCTTGTTACTGGGTCTCTATACAAGCTTGCGCGTCATCATCTTGATCTCTTTGGCATCACTCGTCTGGGTACCCATTGGTGTTTGGATTGGCTTGCGGCCGCGCGCCACACATATCGCGCAACCGATTGCACAATTTTTTGCAGCATTTCCCGCAAATTTATTTTTCCCCATTGTTGTCATCGTCATTTTAAAATACCATCTCAACGTAAACATTTGGACAACGCCGCTCATGATATTGGGCACGCAATGGTATATTTTATTTAACGTGATCGCCGGCACAACGGCGTTACCAAAAGATTTAGTCATGGTGTCGCAAAATTTTGGTCTTAAAAAATGGCTTTGGTGGAAACGCTTTATTCTGCCAGGAATTTTTCCCTATTTTATTACCGGCGCTATTACGGCCGCCGGGGGTGCATGGAATGCCAGCATCGTTGCCGAAGTCGTCAGCTGGGGTAATTATAATCTCGTTGCCGATGGTTTGGGTGCATACATTAAGCAATTTACCTCGTTGGGCGATTTCCCACGCATCGCACTCGGTATTAGCATGATGTGCATATATGTGTTAATCTTTAATCGATTAATTTGGCAGCCATTATATAATTTGGCGGAAAAAAGGTTTCAGATAAATTGAGAAAATCCTGGATTCCGGATATTGTTGCGCTTTTAGCGCAACAATTCCGGAATGACGTGACTGCTGACGCAACAATTCCTGACGAAGGAGTTAAATAAATATGAACACACTCATTGAGCTACGACATATCAAAAAAATCTTCAACAAAGAAGGTGATCAAGAGCTATTGGTGTTAGACAATATCAGTTTTGACGTGCGCGAAGGCGAAATTATTGCGTTACTCGGTCGATCAGGCTGCGGCAAATCGACTTTGTTACGCGTCATCGCCGGATTAATTCAATCTAACAGTGGCCAAGTCCGTTTTAAAGGCAAAACCGTTACGCAACCCGCACCCGGTATCACAATGGTATTTCAACATTTTGCGTTAATGCCATGGCTGACCGTGTTACAAAATGTGGAGCTGGGATTAGAAGCCCTCGGCACCCCAAAAAAAGAGCGGCGTGGGCGCGCATTAAAAGCCATTGATATGATTGGGTTGGATGGATTTGAATCGGCGTTCCCAAAAGAATTATCCGGCGGCATGCGTCAACGCGTCGGCATCGCGCGCGCACTCGTTGTCGAACCCGATGTGTTATTAATGGACGAGCCATTTTCTTCATTAGATGTCTTAACCGCCGACAACTTACGTAACGATATTTTAGATCTTTGGCTGAAAAACCCACAAAGAAAAAACAGCATTGTACTCGTCACACATAATATCGAAGAAGCGATGTTTTTAGCCGATCGCGCCATTGTATTTGATAGCAATCCCGCCACCATTCGTGGTATTTTAAATATTAATTTACCGCATCCTCGCGATGAACAAAGCCCAGAATTTCGAAAATTAGTCGATCAGGTTTACATGCTGATGACTACTGAAAAAATGCCTTTACCACAAGAAGAAGAAATCGATTTGGGCTATCGCTTGCCGGACGCAAATATTTCAGAACTCGCAGGACTGATGGAAATATTAGCCGAAGAATTTCCAGACAAACCCATCGACCTGCCACATATTGCCGATGAATTGTCGTTAAACATCGATGACTTATTCCCTTTAACTGAAGTATTGGATATTCTAGATTTCGCCGAAGAAGCAGATGGGGATATCAAGCTCACTGCTGCCGGCAAGCATTTTGCCAGCGCAGATATGTTAAACCGAAAAAAAATATTTGCGAAATATTTATTGGCCAACGTACCCTTAGCCAAATATATCTATGATGCATTAAATAAAAATGAAGACCATCGCATTGCCAAAAAATATATTGCGGAAAAACTCGAGAAATCACTTAGTGATTCTGAAATCGAACGCGTTCTCGGTATCATTACACAATGGGGACGATATGCAGAACTATTTGCATACAATGATAAGAGCGAAGAGTTTAACTTAGAAAATCCTGAATAGTTTATTTATTGCCCATTTTCAATGATTTATCACGCCTTACATGCGAGCAATTCTTGCATGGTACGCTATACTATTAATTGAGTGTAAAAAAGGATGTTGTCGGTTGCCAGTGAAAAAAATATTATGCTTAACAGCCATGATAATAGGGATATTGGTCATCCATCTACCCTTCTTCGGTTATGCTCAAAAAAACACCAACAGCAACACAACTCTCTCATTACACGACGCCATTATGCTAACGCTCCGAGATAATCCTGATTTACAATCGACTGAGCTCAATCGGGTTACACAAAAATACGCACTCATCGTAGCAAAAAATCAATTCCAATTAAAATATACCCTCAGTGGCGCAGCCACTCAGACTTGGTCAAAAACAAATGAACAATGGGGCACTCATAGCTTAACCTACAGCGCATCCCCAACCATCTCTCTTAAAAATAGCTACGGCACCCAATTTACATTAGCAAGCGCGAATCCCTCCACCTACCATGGCACTTATAATCCCACTCTCACGTTGACCGTTGTGCAACCGTTAATAAAAGGGTTTGGTCGAGAAGTGGTTCAAAAAGCACTGAATGATGCGCTCGATAGCGAAACATCTAATATCTTAACAATGAAAGATACCATCGTACAACAAGTTAAGACGGTCATTACAGATTATTTAACCGTCATCAAAAATCAAGAAAGCGTCAACATCGATAACTTAGCTTTGAAAAATTATCAAACCACCGCAAAAAACACGCAGGCGCTCATCGATGCGGGGCAATCCCCAGCACAGGATATTATTCAAGCGCAAACATCCATAGCCAGCCAAAAAACCACGCTGCAAAGCGATATAAACACGTTAAACACCAGTAAAAACACTTTATTTAATGACCTGGGGCTGCCCAATGATGCAAACATCGTTTTACCAACTAAAATTGATTACGACAGCGCCATAACACAACTCACCGGCAATCAATCATTACCCTCACAACAAAACGCCCAAACGCTCGCGCTGGCATCCAATCTCAGCTACCACACACAAACTATTGCATTAAAATCATTGCAACGTGCTTTATTAGTCGCAAGAGATAATCGACGATGGCAATTAGATTTGACAACAACATTAGCGCGTGGCGGCGGATCCAGCACAGACTCGCGTGATCAAGGCATTGAAAGTATCTTAAATGGACGAAACCACAACGAAACAATGGGACTGGCTTTATCCATTCCGATTAATGATGTGTCCTCTCAATCCGATTTGCTCAACGCCAAAATCGCACTGGATCAAGCGATTATAGCGTTAGAAGAACAAAAGATTAAAGCTGAAAGCAATGTCATTAACAGTCGAAATAACTTAATCAGCAGTCAAAAACAATTACAATATGCGCGACAAACATTGGCCTTACAACAAAAAACAGTCAACATATCTAACATCAAATATGCAGCAGGTTTAATATCGAGTTTCCAATTACTGACAGAACAAAACAGTCTTGTCACCGATCAACAAACGCTGAGCAATAGTATCATTGCTTATATTACCAGCTTAGTCGACTTCAACTATCAAACTGGCGTATCATTAGAAAGATGGGGACTGGCATTAAGGATTTAACCATGATAAAACATCGACGCACATACCTATTCCTCGCCATAATCATTTTAATTATTCTATGGGGCAGCGCAGGATATTATTTTTATAAAAACAAGGATAAAACAACCGCCACATCCGGCGCCACTCAAATCATTACGGTACAAACCACCACCCCCACTCAAACCATGTATTACAACGGCACTATTCGGGCACTTTCGATGATGCCTGTCACCTCTCCCTCCGATGGTATCGTACAATCCATGAACTTTAACTATGGCGATACAATAACGAAAGGACAGTTGCTTTTATCGCTTAGTTCTTCGAACGCACAAACTAATTTCCAAACAGCGTTAACCGCTTATCTACAAGCAAAATCGCAAGAGGAAACTAGTCGCGCCGCAGCCGAAAGCGACATATTGCTCTATCAACAAGGCGTAATTTCACGCAACGAATACGAAAGCGCGCAATCCACGCATTATTTTAATCACTTAAACATGCTACAAGCGGGCGCAGCACTAACACGATTAAACTATGATACATCCAATATATTAAACTTATCGCTCGATAATTTAGACGCCGTTAAGAAAGCCTTTGACTTAACTAAAGGCACACAATATTTAAAAATATACAGTCCACAAGATGGCGTCGCATTATTCGCTAGCCAATCGTCCTCATCATCTGATAGCAGTCAAACCATCAATGTTGGCTCCTCAGTCAAACAAGATCAAGTATTATTAAACATCGGCGATTTAAGCGGCGCCAGTCTCACCATTAAAATAGATCAGATCAATATCAACAATATCAAAGCAGGACAAGCTGCGACTGTCACCGGCGCGGCATTTCCAAATATTACGCTCAAAGGTACAATTTCTACGGTTGCCACACAAGCATCAACCAGCAATGACAATCCACAATTCGAGGCAACAGTGGTTATATCCAACTTAACTGCAAATGATTTGGAAACCATTCGCGTTGGCATGACCGCAACCGTGGCTGTTGTCGTTACAGGATCCCCTCAACTCATGGTGCCGATCAATGCAGTCACTGCAAAAGATGGAAAATACTACGTCACCAAAGTCGCGCCCAACAGAAAACAAACACAAGTCGAGGTCACAACCGGCTCAACCAATGCAACCTCTGTCGCCATTACATCAGGATTAGCAGCAGGAGATCAAATTGTCGCCCCTCATTCAACTACATGATATTACTAAAACATATATCACTGGCGAAACAACTTTATTAGCGTTAAACCACGTTAATCTGACGATTAATGAACATGAGCTAGTCGCAATTGTTGGCGAATCCGGCTCAGGCAAATCGACGATGCTACATACACTGGGTTTACTTGACAAACCCACCTCTGGATCATATTTGTTAAACGGGAAAGAAGTCGCTAAACTAAATGATGACGAACTTTCTTCATTAAGAAATTTAAAAATGGGCTTCGCCTTTCAGGCATTCTTCTTGCTACCACGATTTGATGCGATACATAATGTCATGCTGCCATTATTATACCGAGGCGTCAATCTTAACGAATCGAAAGAGCGCGCATTACAAATATTAGATAAACTCAGCATGACAAAATTTAAATATCAACGCCCCAATCAAATGTCGGGCGGCCAGCAACAGCGTGTTGCTATTGCACGCGCGTTGATTGGAAACCCAGATATTGTCTTTGCCGACGAGCCAACGGGTGCATTAGACTCAAAAACATCAAAAGAAATCATCGATGTTTTTATAAAACTATATGAAGAAGAAAAGAAAACCGTCATTATGGTCACACATGATATAAAAATCGCCCTGCAATGCCGGCGCATGATCACCGTAAAAGACGGCAAAATCGTGAACGATGTGCGCGATGAGGAGCGAAAAGCATGAACTTAAAAATGCATTTTCGCACAGCAATAACAAATTTAAATTCGACAAAATTACGATCGATGCTGGCCGCACTCGGCATTTTGGTCGGCACGGCATCGGTTGTGGCTATGATATCTGGCGGACAACTCGCCTCTTATCAAGCATTGCAACAATTTAAAGCGCTCGGCACCAACCTCATGTCGATCACCATTAATACGGCAAGCAGCAGTGATAGCGGCGATAGCAGTAACTTAAGCAGCGCGACCACCTCCTCACCAGTGACTGTACAAGAGGCGATAAATCTGAAAACTGCCTCATCAGATATCACAAGCATTGCCCCTTATATTAGTCTCTATCAACCCATGAAGTTTCAAGGACACACCGTGTCGGGCACTATCCTGGGCACCACAGAAACGCTACAAAATATCATGAAACTCACGATGCAAGAAGGGCGCTTTGTCTCTCTCCTCGATAAAAACAATTATTACTGCGTGATTGGACAAAAAATCTATACGGAGTTAAAAAAATATTCATTGGATCCCATGGGGCAACAGATCAGCATCGGCAGTTCCATTTTTACTATCATTGGCATCTTGAAAGATTGGACACAAAATTCATTTATCTATGCCGATTTAAATCAATCCGTCTTTGTACCCATCAATACGGCTTATATCATTTCATCCTATGCGCAAATTTATAATGTTATTTTAAAACTAAATGAAGGCACCAACATTACAACACTTGAACAAGATATTACAAATTATTTTAACCAAAATATTCCGGGGAAAAGTTTATATTTTCAAAGCGCCGCACAGATTTTAGCGAGTATGACATCGCAACAACAGATTTTGACGGCATTTTTAGGTTTTATCGGCGGCATTTCATTATTGGTGGGAGGCATTGGTATTATGAATATCATGCTCGTCTCCGTTGCAGAAAGACGACAAGAAATTGGTATTCGTTTAGCCGTTGGCGCGAAGAAAAGAGATATTCAAAAAATGTTTTTGATTGAAGCTGTTGTATTATCCTTTTTTGGCGGCATTGCCGGTGTTTTGTTTGGGCTGACGATTTCATTTGCCATTGCCATTTATCAAGGCTGGCTCTTTATGATATTTTACCAACCGATTTTACTCGGCTTTGTCGTCTCGGTATTAACCGGCATCTTCTTTGGATTTTATCCTGCTTATAAAGCCTCTAAACTGCTGCCGATTGAAACATTGAGGGGTATAGAATAATACTCAGCTTGTTCGCATGAGCATCCCGTCATTCCGGAATTCCGCCAACGGCGGAATATCCGGAATCCAGAAAATCGACGCTTGGAACTAACGCGTTTGCTGGATCCCGGATATTTTGCCTGCGGCAAAATTCCGGGATGACGGGAAACAAAGCACGTAGGTTGGTGCTGAGCGAAGCGAAGCCCAACAATATGTTAAATGATGGAAATTATGGTGAATATTCCCGTATTCCGCTTCGCTCCATGCGGGCTACGCTTGCTTGGCGCACATAATTTGTTGGGCCTCACGGCCCAACCTACGTACTATTAATTCCGCGCCTCTAGTGCTGCAACTGCAGGTAATGTAGCGCCTTCTAGATAGGTTAAAAACGCGCCGCCGCCTGTTGAAATATAGGAAATATCTTTGGCAAGACCATATTTTTCGATAGCAGCAATAGTATCTCCACCACCGGCAACGGAATATGCTGAACTTTCAGCAATAAGGCGTGCTAAATATTCGGTGCCTTTTGAAAACTGATCTATCTCAAATGCGCCCAGCGGACCATTCCATAAAATCGTTCTCGCTTTACGTATAATTTCGCCAAACATTTCACAGGTATCGGGGCCGATATCTAAAATCTTTTCATCATCAGCCACTTGATCAACTGGCTGAATATAAGCCTCCGCCTTCGACGATAAGGATGTCGCAACAACCACATCGGTTGGTAGCGGTACATGTACGCCCAATGTTTCCGCCATTGTTGCAAGCTGTTCCGCTTTATCTAACAAATCATCTTCATATAATGACTTGCCGACAGGGTGACCTGCGGCCGCAAGAAACGTATTCGCAATACCGCCGCCCACGATTAAATAATCGACCATCTGTGCAATGGAACTCAATAACGATAATTTTGTCGAGACTTTTGCCCCACCTATAATCGCAACGAGCGGTCGCTTAGGATTTTTCATCACTTGACTTAATGCTTCGAGCTCTCGACTCATCAAAATACCTGCGCACGCAACGGGCGCATATTTTGCAACACCATAGGTCGAGACTTCTTTACGGTGTGCGGTCGCAAATGCATCATTCACGTACACATCACAAAGCGCCGCCATTTTCTGTGCTAATTTATCATCATTTTCTTTTTCACCAACATGAAACCGTGTATTTTCTAATAAAACAATCTGGCCTGGCTTAATCTTAACACCATCAATCCAATGACGAATAAGCGGCACTTCTCTGCCTAACGCATCAGATAATTTTTTGGCAACGGGCGCCAAAGAAAATTTTTCTTCGAATTCGCCTTCCGTCGGACGACCTAAATGAGACATGATCATAACAGCTGCATTTGCTTCTAGCGCAAGCTTGATGCTTGGTAAGGCCGCTTCGATGCGCGCCTCAGAAGAAATCTCTCCCTTTTTAAGTGGCGTATTGAGATCATCGCGAATTAATACGCGCTTATTTTTGAGATCAACATCTGTTATTTTTTTGAAAGTCATACTATTACCTTTTATACGCTCATCATCACTTTTGTTGTATCCAACATGCGATTTGAGAAGCCCCATTCGTTATCGTACCAAGCGCACACTTTTACAAAATTACCCACCACTTTTGTCAACGATGCATCAAAAACTGATGATGCACTGCTATGATTAAAGTCACTCGACACTAATGGTTCATCATTATAAATTAAAATATCTTTTAGCTCGCCCGCAGATGCGGTCTTCATAATTTTATTGATCTCATCCACTGAGGTTTCACGCTTCGCGGTAAAACATAAATCAACAATCGATACATTCGCCACCGGCACGCGAATAGCAAATCCATCCAATAAACCTCGCATTTCAGGTAATACAAGCCCAACCGCTGCAGCGGCGCCAGTTTTCGTGGGAATCATCGACAGTGCTGCTGCGCGTGCACGATGTAAATCTTTATGAGGACCGTCCTGCAATAATTGATCGCTCGTATAAGCATGAATCGTTGTCATCAAACCCTTTTCGATTCCAACACCTTTCAGCAAAACTTTGACAAGAGGCGCTAAACAATTCGTCGTACAGGAGGCATTCGATACAATGGTGTCTGTTGCCTTCAATGTATTGTGATTAACGCCATAAACAATTGTCGCGTGCATGTCTGTCGCCGGCGCGGAAATCAATACTTTTTTAGCACCTGCCGTTAAATGTGCGCTCGCTTTATCTAAAGCACAAAATAATCCCGTACACTCATGTACAACATCAACATTTAAATTTTTCCAAGGAAGCTTGCTCGGATCACGTTCAGATAAAAAGGGAATGCAATCGCCATTAATCACTAAGATGCCCTTTTCAACAGATACATCACCTGAAAATTTACCATGCACCGTATCATATCGCGTTAAATGCGCAGCCGTTTCAACCGGCACTAAATCATTGATCCCCACAATTTCAAATGCATCGCGATGATCGCCTTCATAGATAGCGCGTGTAATTAATCGGCCAATGCGACCATATCCGTTAATGGCTATTTTGATTGTCATAAGTTACCTCTAATCATGTTTATTACTTCTATCACATGTTCAACCGTAAATCCAAGCTCCTCGAATAAATCTTTCGCCGGCGCGGACTCGCCAAAATGGTCTAAACCAATCACATGCCCCTGTGAGCCTACCCAGGACTGCCAATACGCCGTTGTCCCCATCTCAATGGCCACCCGCCGAGTGATCGCCGCCGGTAAGACCAATTCCCGATACGTCGCATCTTGCTGCAAAAAAATATCCGGCGATGGCATTGAGACAACGCGAATACGACAATCCTTGAGCGCTTCGGCTGCGGCCATTGCCAAACTCACTTCTGAACCTGTTGCAATCAAAATACACTCGGGGCTATCCACATCCCGCAATATATAGCCACCACGCCGAATTAAATCCGTTTGTGCACATGTCCGTTTTTGCGCCGGCAATCCTTGACGCGATAATAACAATGCGGTGGGGCCATCGCAACGCTCAATCGCCAATTTCCAAGCAACCGCCGTTTCAACAAGATCACATGGACGCCACGTCGATATATTTGGCGTCATGCGCAATGCGGCCGCTTGCTCAATCGGTTGATGCGTCGGGCCATCTTCACCCAACCCAATTGAATCATGTGAATAAATAAAAATCACGCGCTTTTTCATGAGCGCCGCCATGCGCACAGCATTTGCGGCATAGGTATAAAAAACTAAAAACGTGCCGCCATAAGGAATGAAACTACCGTACAACGTCATGCCATTCATAATCGCGGACATGCCAAACTCGCGCACGCCGTAATGAATATAATTTCCATCGGCTTGATCATGCGTGATCGCGCGCGTGCCCGACCAATTTGTTAAATTAGATCCTGTTAAATCCGCCGAACCGCCCAATAACTCCGGCAACATCGGTGCAATTTTTTCTAACACCTGTTGAGACGCTTGTCGCGTAGCCAGTTTAGCATTATCTTTCAAAAACTCTTGTATTATAGCGTTAAATGAATCCTCAAAACCACTTGGCAATTGTTGATTCCATCGACGCTCTAATTCTTTTGCCGCAGCCGGATGGCGTTGATGATATTGATCAAACAGCGCTTTCCATTCCTCTTCTAATTTCTCGCCACGGTCGCGCGCATCAAACGCACGATGAATTTCAACGGGAATTTCAAACGGCTCATACGGCCAATTGAGTTGTTTGCGCGTTGCTGCAATTTCTTCATCACCCAGCGGCGAACCATGCACTGACGCCGTATTCGCTTTATGCGGTGAACCAAATCCAATTGTCGTGTGACAACAAATCAATGTCGGTTTTATTAAATCTTGTTGCGCAGTTTCAATCGCCACGCGAATCGCATCGGCATTATGGCCATCGACATTGCGAATCACTTGCCAACCATAACTTTCAAAACGTTTTGGCGTATCATCAGTAAACCAGCCGGCCACATTGCCATCAATTGAAATATGATTGTCATCCCAAAACACAATTAATTTTCCTAGCCCTAACGTGCCCGCCAACGAACATACTTCATGTGAAATACCTTCCATCAAACAACCATCGCCAGCAAACACATAAGTGAAATGATCGATGAGATTAAAATCATCTCGATTAAATTGAGCACCTAATGTCCTTTCAGCAATCGCCATACCCACCGCATTGGCAAGACCTTGACCGAGTGGCCCGGTGGTTGTCTCAACACCTGGCGTTTGATCCACTTCCGGATGCCCCGGTGTTTTCGAATGCAGTTGACGAAAATTCTTTAGATCGTCGATCGATAAATCATAACCACTTAAATGCAACAAGGCATATTGCAACATCGAACCATGACCATTCGATAATAAAAATCGATCACGATTTGGCCACTTTGGATTATTCGGGTTATGGCGCAAAAAACCATTCCACAGAACCTCGGCTATATCTGCCATTCCCATTGGCATACCAGGATGGCCAGAATTTGCGCGCTGCACGGCATCAACGCTGAGCATTCGAATGGCGTTGGCAAGTTCGCGATGAGTTACCATAAATATTATTGATCTCCGAATTTCATATTGGACGTCGCAATGATTTAACACCGCGCATCATAAGTCAACTGATTTAACATCACTGATTTAACATCACTTTCTTATGGATGCAATGCGACTCCGGCGCCAGTTTGTTCCTGGATATTTCCAACAGGAGTTACTGCATTCAATGGTTGGATCCGGGCTAAACCTTTGCTTCTTGGCCAGATGCTTGCCCAACAAGATTGATGGCTATGCGCCGCCGCTGCTCCACCCACATCAACAGTAAATGGCTGTTCTGCTCCATCCTGAGAATGCAAAACTAATGCCCGAAGATTATCTTCTATGGCAGCTATATTCTGCCCCAACAACTCAGACACATGATGCTGCACAGATGCAACATCGATGGATCGCATATCCGGAGATTGTAATGCGGCTGCATGACCATAAAACTTCGATTGCAGCTGCTGTAATAATGCGTAGGTTGCCAAAAATCCTTCATGCTCACAAAAAAGGGTAATCACTTTGCCGGTCATCAGAGCAGTAAGTGCCGAAAAAAGGATATTAGCAATGCGCATGGTTATTTGCCACGCTGGAGGGTTTCCTCCCAGTAGATTATCACCCAGCCAATTGATCATTCTGTCGATTGTGGCCGTGGCATTACCAAACGTAATCAATGTGAGGAAAGCAACATTGCCGTAGATAAGAACATAGCTTGTATACTGCATAGCCCGCAATGAACTTTTCAAAGAACGCGAATCTATTTCAGCCGGTGGCGCAATCGAATGACCTTTGGTGGCACATGAATAGAGCAGAGAAATCTGGCCCAACAGTATCATCAGAAACATATTTCCCAAAATCAACCCAAGTGCTGTATCAGCAACCGCGCGGCCTGTTACCGTGGGCAGTGAGATTTTCTCATGAAGCCATTTCGCAAATGGGACGCCCAGCGTTTCAATGCCTAATTGAAAGGCGGGCAGAAACAACATTAAGTAACCAATCGAGGCTAAAATTGCCTGCGTTTTCGCCCAAGCATATCGACGCCACTGAGTAGGATTTTTTCTTATCTCGGCCCCAGCTTGGCTGATCTGCATCAAAGCATCTTGCAGGTTTTTAGGAACTGGACGAACCTGAAATGCAAATTCCGTAATTGCAGTGACCAAAAAGCTAGAGGCATATATCCATACACTTAGTTTGTCATTTGCAACCGCCTCACCATCACTCACCCATGCCGTGAGCATTTTATAGAGATTCCATCCACCCACCATGGCGACAATATCAAAATATAAGGAGCCAATCGCACTGGCACCATAAAGTGGTCCAATCGCAGATTGATAGAAAAGTGGATCAGGAGAAGGCATCTCTTCTCTAAGAAAAATCTCCGGCCCTAAAATCTCCCATGGAAAAAAAGATTCTGCTACAATGCGTTTAAGGGCTCTCTGGCGCGTCATCCCAGATTCGAAGATATTGAGCCCCATCTCAATAGCATTGAGTATTGTAAAAACCATCAGAAACTTGTTCCAAGTTTCGTTTGAGAAAAAATCATTTGGATCATTTACAGTAGTACTGGTAAAGGCGTTCAATGCCGTCACAAGCGCCACAGTCGTCGAAACACTTAACATACCTGCGCCCATCAAGGCTCTCGCCAATAGAATGACAGGATAAGTCACGAAATATCCTATATAACCCGCGGTTTTTTTAGCACGGTAAACTGCATCAGTCGGTTCAATGCATAATATTGCCTGCAAATACTTATCATCGTCTCCTTGAAATTTTTCGAGATGTCGATAATGTTTAAAAAGTACTGTGTCAATTTGTCTACCAAAAAAAGTTAAGCTTCGAAAAAGCATGATGATTTGCGAAACGGATTGTTGCAGTTTTGCTAATGCATCGTCTTGACCTAGTGTTCGTTTGAATTCAGCCACAGAGGTAATTTTATTTCCCTGAATAAAACGTAACATCTCTAAGTGCAGATTTCGCAACCCTATTATTTGACCGTGAATCTCTTCTGCTAACGCATCGACATCTTGCATTGAAGTATGCGTGGTAGGAGACTGTTCGATAACAGCAATTGTGCGATGAAGTAGCTTAGTAAAAGCACGACTATCAACTGGAACTAGCCGATCCGCTCCGATGCCAACCGCCACGCCCGCTCCATGATCAGAAGCAACAGGATGCTCTTCAATCCAACCTCTCATCGCTTTAAGCATTGGCAGAAACACAGGATGAACAATCATAATAATAGTTCCCTCTCGGGAACGACGATCAAGCAGCTGTGCAAAAAATATTAGCGCTGTTTGAAATTCAGCATCAGAGTTGATTTTTATTTTTGCAGGAAGAACTATTTTTTTCAACGTGTGTTACTCCTTGAATGATAGGGTATGACATCAAGTCTTGGTTTTGACATTGGCCATTATTACCATACTTTTCAGCATAACGCAAAAAAACTGGATTTGCCTCCCCTCTTGTAATAGAATGCGTCATTCATTGTAAGTCTTAATTTTTAATAACAAAAGGAATTTCATTATGCCATTTACAATTAACACGCATCCAGATCATTTAGCCAATCCAAATGAATTTCAAATTATTCAAGCGCCAAATGGGTTTGAAGCAGAAATTACTTTGTTTCCGCATGAGCCTTTAACTTCAATACATATCACTGGGTGGCCTGAAAAAGATAAAGAACAAACTTTAAAAGAATTCCATGAATTTATGCAAACACAATATGGCGGAAAATTAGTCTTCAGATATGATGGTGCCGAGCAATATAAAACGCGGAATTAAGACTACGTATGAGTAACAATTATCTTTTTACATCCGAATCCGTCTCCGAAGGTCATCCCGATAAAATCGCGGACCAAATTTCGGATGCGGTTTTGGATGCTGTTTTAACAAAAGACAAACACGCACATGTCGCCTGCGAATGTTTCATCAAAACCGGCATGGTATTGGTCGGTGGTGAAATCACCACGACCGCCTGGGTTGATGTCGAACAACTCACGCGCGAAGTGATCAAAGATGTCGGCTATAACCATTCCGACATGGGGTTTGATTGGAAATCTTGCGCGGTATTATCCGCGATCGGCAAACAATCGCCGGATATTGCACAAGGTGTTGAAAAAGCCGATGCAAACGAACAAGGTGCCGGCGATCAAGGATTAATGTTTGGTTACGCCTGCGATGAAACCGATGTATTGATGCCCGCGCCGATTACTTATGCCCATCGACTTGTAAAAAAACAATCTGAGGTGCGCAAAAGCAAAAAATTAACTTGGCTACGACCCGATGCAAAAAGCCAAGTGACGTTTCAATATGAAAATCATAAACCAGTTGCAGTAACAACGATTGTGCTCTCCACACAACATACGCCCGATGTCGATGACAAAACGATTCGTGAAGGTGTGATTGAAGAAATCATAAAACCCGTCATGCCAACTCAGTGGATACGCAAAGACACAAAATTTTTAATTAATCCGACGGGACGATTTGTGATTGGGGGCCCCTTAGGCGACACCGGCCTAACTGGGCGAAAAATTATTGTCGACACATACGGCGGCATGGCACGACATGGCGGTGGTGCGTTTTCCGGCAAAGACCCTTCTAAAGTCGATCGCTCGGCAGCATACATGGCGCGCTATGTTGCAAAAAATATTGTCGCATCCGGTTTGGCCAAACGTTGTGAAATTCAAATTTCATATGCGATCGGCGTGGCTAAACCAACTTCCATCAATGTTGAAACATTTGGAACTGGCACGATGGATGATGAAAAACTCGTAAAATTGATCCTTTCATGTTTTGATTTACGCCCACATGCGATTATTGAAACGCTGAATTTATTGCGCCCCATTTATCGTCCGACCGCGACGTATGGCCATTTCGGCCGCACTGAATTTACGTGGGAAAAAACGGATAAACCACTCCACACCTAAAAGTGGTCATAAAAAACGTGTAAATTGACAGAAAGTCGTACGACAAAATGTCAAAATTGACAAAAAGTGGTGGAAATAAATGTCATTTTGAGTTATATTCTGCCTATGAAACGAAAACTTTATCAGTCGCTCCTGCACTGGAAACAGAAGAAAAATCGTAACCCATTGATTTTAAATGGAGTTCGTCAGGTTGGAAAAACTTACTTACTTCGCAAATTCGGCGAGGAACATTTTCCAAAATATCACTATCTCAATTTTGAAAAAAATATCGCTCTCGACAAGATTTTTGAGCCCGACCTCGATCCGCACCGCATTATCAACGAAATTCAGCTGTTTCTACGCACGACCATCAATGCTCATGAAGATCTTTTAATCTTTGATGAAATACAAGCCTCTCCTCGTGCACTAACCAGCTTAAAATATTTTTGCGAGGACATGTCTGAATTAGCGCTTTGCAGCGCTGGCTCTCTCTTAGGCATACATTTAAACGAACAATCATATCCAGTCGGTAAAACCGATTCCTTAACGTTACATCCTATGTCATTTGAAGAGTTTTTATTGGCCACAAGTGACAAACAGACAGCAGAATTCTTTCAATCTATTCAGTTAGATTCAAAAATTTCTGCTATCGCTCACGAGCGTTTATGGCAGCAATTAAAAATCTATTTTGTCGTCGGCGGACTACCGGAGGTGGTTGCACTTTACAACGACCAAAAAGCAGATTTCTATGCGGCAACCGTACAAGTCAGACAAAAACAAAATGAATTAATTAAAGATTATTATGCGGATATGGCAAAACATTCGGGCAAGGTGAATGCAATGCATTTAGATCGCTTATGGCGCAACGTACCGATACAGCTAGCCTATGCACAACATGGGGCAGCCACCAAGTTTAAATTTAAGGGTATTGTGCCCGGGATAGATCGTTATGCCCGTCTAGTAAACGTTTTAGATTGGCTAGAAAATGCGGGCTTAATTATTAAAACTTATCTCGCCAATAAAGCAAGAACACCTTTAGTAGCACACACCAAAGAAAATACATTTAAACTATTCATGTTTGATGTTGGTATTTTAGGTGCAATTGACGATATCGAGCCAAAAACGATATTAGACTATGATTATGGCTCTTACAAAGGCTATTTTGCAGAAAACTTCGTTGCACAAGAGTTTTTATGCGCGGCAGATAAGCAATTATTCGGTTGGCAAGAAGGCACATCAGAAATTGAATTTATTAAGCAAATAGAAAATGAAATCATTCCCATAGAAGTAAAATCGGGGTGGATAACGCAAGCAAAAAGCCTTAAAGTATTTGCAGACAAATATCATCCCGCTTACCGTGTTGTTTTGAGCGCAAACAACCTATATATTGATCATACAAATAAAATACATCGTTATCCACTTTATCTCGCAGGAAAATTTCCATTAACATCATGAGAATATCCAGACTACACCAAAACATCGACCTGCCCGAAAACACCGCCGTTACATTAACAGATGATGCGGCGCATTATCTTTCGCATGTATTGCGTTTATCGATTAACGATCCAATTATTATTTTTAATGGGCGCGGCGGTGAATATGACGCAAAAATTATTGCTCATCAAAAAAAACAGATGCAGATACAAATTGGAAAATTTCATGCGACTGATCGCGAATCACCGTGCAACATACATCTCGCGCAATGTCT
>MGXQ01000056.1:23603-26410 GCA_001801405.1 Gammaproteobacteria bacterium RIFCSPHIGHO2_02_FULL_42_13
GCGAAATGAAAAAATGGATCTCGTCATGCAAAAGACAACGGAACTTGGTGTCACGCAAATCACGCCCATCATTTCGGAATACTGCAATATTCAGCTTTCAACAGAAAAACAACAAAAACGTCAGCAGCGCTGGCAAGAAATTATTATTCATGCCTGTGAACAATGCGGCCGAAATATTTTGCCTCGATTAAATGCGCCGATTCAATTACAACATTGGATATCAACACAATCCGGTGAGTTAAAATTAATTTTTCACACGGAAAACAATGCGGCCATCCACGCAACAAAACCAAAAAATATCATTGCGCTCATTGGCCCTGAAGGCGGCTTGAGTAAAACAGAAGTTATGCTGGCGAAACAATATGATTTTCAATGCGCTTCTTTGGGCCCCCGCATCCTGCGCACAGAGACGGCGGCAATTGCGGCCGTTTCTGTGTTGCAAGATCGATGGGGCGACTGGTCGACATTTCACGCAATTAGTGACAAAATAGGCTAATGAACGTAAAGAGAGATCTGAATATGCGCAAAATCAAAACAATTTCTATCTGTGCCATCGCCATTTTTGTTTTGCAAACAGGCTATGCAGCCTCGAGAGCTCAATATGCCATCACCGGCGCAGTGGTAGGCGCCGCCATCGGCACAGGTGCTGGCGCTATCGTAGCCAGCAACGCAATGATTCCCGGCGCAGTGATCGGCGGCGGCGTCGGCGCGATCGCAGGTTCCGGCATATATGGCAGCGAATTAGAACACGCACAAATATCCGTCGTTGATCTGCCCGGCAAAACTATCATCGTTATTCCATCGGACAACTTGTTTGAAATAAACACCGCAAATTTTTTGCCGAACGCGACTGATATTTTAGCTGATGTGCAGAACATGCTGCCTGCTGATAAAGATATTTATATTAGCGCGAACACCGACCCCATTGGTGCAAGCATTTCATTTCAAGGCAGCCCACTTTCCGAACAACAAGCCGCTAAAGTCGCCGGTTATTTTTGGGCGAATGGCTTAAAAATAAATGACGCCAATCAAAACATACACTATCACGGCAATGATGATGACTATCCAATCGCATCCAACGATCGCCTGGAAGGCATGACGATCAATCGCAGAATTCAAATTACACTGGTGCCGCATGAAGCAGACATCACACCAACCCTCGCCCAAAATCAAACATTGATTCCAACGCAACATAAATTAATTATTCCGAGGAAATATTCGAAGTGACTTGCGCAAAAAGCACAAGTCATCCCCGAAAATGCGTAAGCGCGGTAGGTTGAGCTAAATAAAATATAGGTTGGTGCTAAGCGAAGCGAAGCCCAACATTGGAGAATAAAATTGTTGGGTTTCGCATACGCTCAGCCTAACTTACGAGCTACCGACTTTAGCCGGTAGTAGTTAATAAACTTTATCTATGATTTTGGCGCAAGTTTGAGGTGCAATATTCTTTTTTATATTCTATAACTAAACGAGCTATAGAGTAAAAAAGAGAGATGTCATGCCATTTGGTTATGAGCGTTTTACATATGAGGCCATCAATGTGCCAGGCGAATTGTGGAGTGAAGATGGAAGATTTAGTTCTCAGTGCCCCATGGGGACAGATGTTTCTTCTATTGCTTTTGAATGTGTAATGTCAGCTGCCTCATTGTCTACCGCTGGAACCGCGTGGAAACTGCAAATCGCTATCGATGATCATGATCCAGTGAACATTGCTAGAGGCTGGGAAATTGTTAAGGATATTTTAATTCAACATGAGATAGCATTAAGCAAAGTGGTCAGAAGCCAATTTATTCCACTTAGTGCGCTTGAAAAAGGGAAACAAATTACTATTTACTCGGGATTTAATCCATTAAAACTTTGGGAAGAAATAATATATCAAATAACGTATACCTTGGCTGAAAATCATGTTGTACCCGGTCAACCTTCTTCGCATTGTCGACAAATTCCTGGCAGTAACTATGTATGGTACCGCAATGATTTTGATCCAGTTGCTAAGGGTCATTATTTATCTGGAGAAATAGCACAACGATTCCCTCCGGCACAGCGATATAATCCCAGTGGATATCAAGATCCATATCTGGAATTTAGAGTCGTATTGCCTGAAGGGGATCTTGGTTTGTGGTTTAAAAAATATGGTATAATGAACGAAAATTGCGGGGTATTTATATGAGATTTGAAGTATATGAAGAAGGAATATCTGCAGCAGGACAGCCGGAATATTCTGCGCATAAAGTCACTGTAGTGCAGGAGGAGCCCGCGCAACAGCAAGCATTTATTTTGTTATTTTTTAAGTCTGGTATGCCATTTTGGCGTACCGAAGGGTCGTTTCACTCCTATGCAAGAATGATGCAAGTCGAAGGAGGTCCGGGCTCAGGATTTCAGTTTTTCAAGATGTCGGCAAGTGAATTCAAGCTTGAGGGCGATTTAAACGAAGCGGTGAAGATGTGCCGCAGATATAGATTAATTAGCGATGCAACAAGTCAAGTGATAGCTAAACAGTTGCGTGAATCTGTACAAGAAAAGAAGGGTGCGGGTCTGTCATCTGGAATATTTGGTCCGCCACCAGCTAAAATACCTCGAACTGTGCATGATGCTCCCAAAGAGTTGCCCAAGAGTCCGCCTTCTATTGTTGGCAGGGGTTGATTTATCTAATGTGAAGATTTCCCTGCACCTTGCTGCGAGCACGGTAGGTTGGGCTAAATAAAATGTAGGTTGGGCCGTAAGGCCCAACAGGAATAATTTGTTGGGCCTCACGGCCCAACCTACGTACTTTAAATGATGAAAATTATAAATATTCCCGTATTCCG
>MGXQ01000056.1:26420-26597 GCA_001801405.1 Gammaproteobacteria bacterium RIFCSPHIGHO2_02_FULL_42_13
TACGGACTACGCTTGCTTTTAAGATTCAACAACTCGGCCGCAAGCGGCCGAGATTGTTTCCTTAATTGATTTCGCCTGCGCGGGAAAGCCGCGCGAACGGCGACCAGAGGGGAGCATTGCATTGCTCCCCTCTGGACTCCCCAGCGCCCTTGTCTCCGCTGCAAGCAGCGGAGATTT
>MGXQ01000057.1:0-3857 GCA_001801405.1 Gammaproteobacteria bacterium RIFCSPHIGHO2_02_FULL_42_13
TAAAATAATCGCAACGACACTCATCGAACGGGCTCATAACAGAAACGCATGGAATAAGCTCGGCCAAACGCTTTATGCTTTTTTAAGAATGGGCAGGCCTGTTTTTGAATTTTCACCAAGAGTATATCCGGGCGGCAGACTATCAATGGCTCCTTCTTTTGCTTCACCGCCAAAATAATAAATCCTCTGTTTTCTTCCGCCGCGCAAAGTGACTTCTTTCGAATGGAGGTAAAAAGTCCTTCCGCTCTTCTTGCTGACTGCGCTAAAAGCCATCGGGAACTCCTTTCGTTAATAGGTTAAACGATATCAAAAAAAGCTGTTTCGGTCAATGTTATTACCCCTTATCTTTTCGATCAATACAAGTGTCTTCCACCATCCACGCGAATGCATTCGCCAGTCACGAAATCTGTTTCAATAAGGAACAAAACCGCTTTTGAAATTTCGCCAGCTCCTCCCCACTTCTTAAGCGGTGTATTTTGGATCACTTCTTGGTTTTCTTTCCTACCGACTCCGCTTCGAGGCGGCAAAATCGGCCCCGGAGCGATCGCATTCACCAAAATCTTCGGCGCAAGTTCAAGGGCCAGCCCTTCCGTCAAACCAACAATACCTGACTTAGCCACATAGTAAGGCAGCAAATTCCGATACCTGGGCCTTCCGCTTTGAGCGGTCCAATCAGAGAAATTAATGATTCTTCCGCCGCCTGTCCGATTCATCAAGTGAGCGGCTTGAAGCGACAGGTAATAAGCATGTCTTAAATTGGCATTAATATCTCGATCCCACTCTTTAAACCCCAGCTTTGTCAAAGACCGGGCTTCATACACCGAAGCCATATTAATCAGAATATCCAGCCGGCCAAAACGGCGTTTGACCTTAGGAATGATATCGGCAAGATCTCGATTAAGTGTAAGGTCAGTTTTGATAAGGAGAACTTCGCGGCCGCGCGATCGGGCATAAGAAGCGGCCTCGTCAGCACTCTTTTTGGACTTCCGATAGGTCAAAACGAGGTGGTTTCCCCGCTCGGCCAAAGCTTGAGCGACCGCTTTGCCAATTCTCGCACCACCAGTAATGAGCACTACTTTGTCTTTGAGATCCATGTAAAATAGGAGAAAAACGTAAGTTAAAACTTCCACAATAGATCAAGCTGGAAGCGCCTTTGCTCCTCATCGCGGACACTGGAAGTCCCAGTGGCAAGGTTATTGACGAAAGAAACAGCGCCGTTCAGCTGAAGAAAATCCGTGAGCGCATAGGCTAATTTAATCTGATTGCCCCGCTTTCCGGCAAAGCCGAGGCCAAAGTCACTGTCATTAAAGGCGCCAACGACAGAATCGTTTTCAATGCGCCGGTAGGAATATCCCAATTCCCAATCGCCTTTCTTTTTAACGTCACCGACTTTCGTTCCCAAAGCCCAAGCCCAAGCTTCATCGTTTTGATCGCTCTCGTTCGCAGCGTTATGCGCCACATCCACAAACGGTCGAAGCGGAATCTGATACAGATCAAAAGAACTTTCATTATACCACTCAATAATATTGAAATCTTCGGCATCCAGTTCCGTACCAGGCCCCACGAAATTTGAGTTCCCGCGGGCCAGAGAAGTCGCCCCAATCGTGAAATTGCTGGCCTGCGCATAATCCAAATAGTCATAAAAAGAAAAGGCGGAAAGGAAACCAACCGGCTCTTCCGCGAAAGGCGTACGAACGCTCAGTTTCAAACCGCCTTGGTAAGCAAACAATTCCGAATCGGCGGAACTGCCTCCTGTGGCGTCCTCATCCAAAACGAATTGGCCGGCAATCGCGTAACCCTTGACATCGACATCATCTGTATCGAGCAAAGCAAGTTCTGCCTTCTCATAGACTCCCTCTGGTTTCACATCCCGGTCCCAAACCAACTCTGAAGAACCTTTTTCAAAAGGATTTGTAAATTTACCTCCTCCAATCTCAAGCTTTTCAACCGGGCCGACGATAGCCCATTCGGGATTGTAAACCGCAAAGGCTTTGTCAATGAAGATGTCTTTATAATTAAATAAATTGTCAAAGCTGGTGTTCGTGGAAGTAGGATCTACCTGAAGCCCGCTGTCAGCTCCCGTGCCCGCAGTTTCACCCGAAATGAACCCAACACCGACGTTAAATTCCTTGCCTAACTTTTTATCGAAACCAAAACGCAATCGGTACCGGAACCTATTTCGGTCA
Source organism: Gammaproteobacteria bacterium RIFCSPHIGHO2_02_FULL_42_13 (assembly GCA_001801405.1). Taxonomy (GTDB): domain Bacteria; phylum Pseudomonadota; class Gammaproteobacteria; order UBA12402; family UBA12402; genus O2-02-FULL-42-9. The sequence continues at coordinate 2,187 of MGXQ01000057.1, forward strand.
TCGGTTTCTGCGGCGCTCGCGCTTGTAAAATGAAACGCTTCATAACGGAGTCTGAAATCACCTGAAAATCTAAGATCCTTAAGCCATTTGTCTGCATCTCCAATCTTGGCCCTCAGATTTTCATCGAAGGATCCTTGCGTGGCTTGCCCGCCCGCAATCATTGCCCCTCCAGTAGAACGCTCGGCAACTTGGCTTTGAAGAAGCTCGATCTTATCATTCTGCTGGCGGATTGTATCTTGCATCTGGGTCATTTGTTCTTGAAGTTTGTTAACCAAACCCGAAAGTTCTGCAACTGGATCAGCGCCGGCCCAGGCATTGCTTGAAAGTAGAAAAGTCAAAACGCAACCGTTAACCACCCATTTTGTAATAGCCATAAACACCCCTCCCTTTTAGATCCTTTTTCTGGTTCGCATTTCCCTTCTTCAGATATCGGTCTTACCGAAAAGTGGTGGATGATGGCGGGAGCGACGGGACTTGAACCCGCAACCCTCAGATCGACAATCTGATGCTCTAACCAAATTGAGCTACGCCCCCTCGAAATGAGATAAAAAGTATATCCAAAAAATAGGCTTCAAACAATCGAATTATCGAATGGAAACTTTCTGTCCCCGCAATAAAAAATAGATAGGCACACCGGCTAAAATAATAAAGGCTCCAAACAACGCTTCGCGCGGCGCATGTAAAACAGTGGTGAAACAAATCCACACAGAAACCAAACTAAACAGAACGGGAACCCAAGGATATCCCAGCATTAAAAATGAATCTGTTTGTCTTTTTCGACGACGCAGGATAAAAACACTGATTCCTGCCAGAATAAAAAAGAGCCAAATTTCAAAAGCGTTGAAGAAAAGAAGCTGTTCGAAACTTCCTAAAAAAACCAGAACCGACGCCCAAATGCCGTTGACGGCCAAGGCCCGTAAAGGTGTTTTAAACCGCGGATCTACTTGTCCCAGCCAAGACAATCCTTTTTTATCTTGTCCCACGGCAAACGGGATTCGGCCGCCCGAAAGAATCGTGGAATTTAAAGCGCCCAAAGCAGAAATGATAATTGCAACGGTAATCGCAGCTTTCCCCGCGTTTCCAAAAAGCTTCACCAAAGCATCCGAAGCTACCGCTTTGCTTTGGGCTATTTCTGCGGGCGCCATCACTTTTAAATAGGCGAAGTTGATCAATACGTAAAGGACCATCACAATGAGAGCGCTCGCAATTAAAGAAAGAGGGAGTTCTTTTTTCGCGTCATGAAATTCACCGGACATAAACGTGCTTTCATGCCAGCCGCCGTAACTCCATAGAATCGGGATCATGGCGGGAGCGAAATTGTAAAACATACCGGTGTTTCGCCCGGCTTCAGAAACAGAAACCGAAGAAATTCCATTTCCAAACCAGAAAACCAATCCAGAAATTGAAACAATAATCAAAACTTTAAAAATACTCAGAACATGCTGCAAACGAATTCCGGCATGAAGTCCCACCATATTAACGACCGTGAAAACAAAAATGGCGGCAAGCGAAATCCATTTTTCTGACGACTCGGGAAGCAAAATTAAATTTCTTAGGTAAGAAGCAAAAATATAGGCCACCGCGGCAATCGAAGCAGCCCGATTGATTGAAAATTCAGCCCAGCCGTATAAAAACCCGACGAATTTTCCATAAGCTTCGCGCAAAAAAACA
>MGXQ01000057.1:3894-4676 GCA_001801405.1 Gammaproteobacteria bacterium RIFCSPHIGHO2_02_FULL_42_13
CCGCATAGCAAAAAACGCCTAAAAGCGAAATAATTCCTCCCAGAATCCAAGCGAGAACGATTAATCCTGAAGAATTAAGATACTTGGCCACTTCAGCCGGCGTTTTAAAAATTCCGACGCCGATGACAATTCCGACATTGATGGCAATCGAATCCCAAAAGCGGAGGTGGCGAGTTAATTGTGTGGTCATAATAAAGGAAACTCTGGGCGGTAGAGGACTCGAACCTCTAACCCCTTGAATGTAAATCAAGTGCTCTAACCAGTTGAGCTAACCGCCCGTTTTATTGATTCCATCGATCAGTTGTTTCAAGCGGCCGTAACTTCGACGGTCAAATTGAAAGACGAGACGCGGAAGGCTGGCAATTCCTGTTTCATTGGATTCGGCAGCGAGCGCAGAAGAATGCTCAATTTTGCCTTTTACGATGATATCTTTAAACTTTCTGGTGAGCCGTTCTAGATCTTTCGAAGACGGTTTCGACTTAATTCGAATCACCAAAACATCACCCACAAAGCGCGTCGAATGAAAGTTCCGGTAAAAACCGAGAATCGTATCACGCGCTGCTTTCGCACTTCGAACAATTTGAAAAAGGCTCATGTCCGCGGCATCAATCATTTTGTTTTTCAGAAGTGATCGTTTGATGAAATTCAGCCAGGAACGCCAGTACGTACTGCCTTTAGGTTCGACGGCGACAATGGGCCGCGGCATCATCTTGCCGGTTTGAATGAGCGTGAGCGCCTCAAACGCTTCATCCAAAGTCCCAAATCCGCCGGGAAAAAGGCAA
>MGXQ01000057.1:4701-5118 GCA_001801405.1 Gammaproteobacteria bacterium RIFCSPHIGHO2_02_FULL_42_13
TAAGTTTGCGTGTAAAAAAATATTTGAAATTAATAAGCTTTTTATCATTTTCCATCGTCACGTTGGTCGCCTGCTCAAAAGGAAGCCGAATGTTCGCACCAAAACTGTATGGACGGCCTGCGCCTTCGTTTCCAGCTTCCATAATGCCGCTCGCTCCGCCGGTAATCACCATCCATTTAGCTTCAGCCATCAACCGGCCAAATTCCTTAGCCGATTTGTACCAGGCGTGTTGCTTGGGCGTTCGCGCAGAACCAAAAATGGTGACTTTCCTCACCTGACGATAAGGACTGTAAACTTTAAACGCCCAGCGCAATTCTTTAAGCGTCGTGTTCAGGATTTTCAAATCACCGCGATCCACGCCTTCGTCTCTCAGTTTCAAGACCGTCGTGATCATTTGCGTCAACAAGTCGAAATCCA
>MGXQ01000058.1 GCA_001801405.1 Gammaproteobacteria bacterium RIFCSPHIGHO2_02_FULL_42_13
CTTATTTTGCTTGCCCGAAAAAAAATTCTCAAGCACGGCATCATCTCGTAAATTAAGATTCAATGTCATTTGTGCAACAGCCATTCTAACTTTGCCCCTCTTGGTAGCGAAATTTTAGCACCGTGCCGTCCTGGTCACCCAACTCTTGATCTTGAATGGGTTGCAACTTTTTATCCAACTGAATCGTATGCTGCAATGCCTGCGTACTCGTGGTCAGCGTTAAATTAAACTCCACTTGTGACGTCGACACATTTTCAATCGACACTTGCATGACCCCGGACAACCCCTTCAAATATTGCATCACCTTTGCATAATCACCCACGTCCTGCAAGTTCATGACAACCAACTGAACAGTATTTTCTTGGCCGGTACTACTGGCACCCACGAATTGCTGTGCCAACGCATCAGCGACCTTATTAATGCCTGATTCAATCACATCATTCAATGCGGCACCATCCGTTGTCCAGGGTGTTTTTTGGTCCTGCGATAACAACAACCACTGCGCTGTAATCGCCGCCGCGTTCGTTTCATCAATATCCACCATCAAAATCTCATCTGGAGTATAACGCTCAGACGCCTGTTTCACTGTATCAATGGATTGAGCCCAAAGGTCACTTGCATTCACGTGACGCATATCAGAAAAATCCAATAGTGGAAATGCAATCGGCAATCCACGCCGCTCTGCTTTTTGTTTAATCAGTATCACAGCGTCATCTGTTGAATCTCCTGCAACCAACTCAGTCCCTTTTGCGTTTTTTATAGCTAGCCATACCAATATCAATGGACGTTCTTTTGACCAAATGGAAAATTTTTGCTGCGTTAGCATTTGATTGATCGCGCTCGGCGTAAAATTTACCACCAAAATCCAGGGCATAGCCGCACCGAGAGCTGCTTTTTGATAGCTATATTCGCTCACATAGCGATTGGGTGTATTCAACATGCCGGCAATTTGATCGTTTTGACTCACCGATGCATCACCGCTCACTCGAATTAACACAGTTTTGAGCGCATCGGGCAACGCTTTATTACGTTCTGTCTCCAACATCGATTGCACAGGGATCTGTACAGAATAAATCGGCAACGACGTAGCAGCCACACTCGTGCCGCACCAAAAGATAGACAGTGTAAATAATAGCGCAAAAAAGTAGCCGCAAATTTTGTGATTCATTTTTGAACACCAAGGATTATATATCTGTCTCATTGTAATCACTTGAGCCTTAAAACGCGAGTTAAATTCCCCAATTGAATTGTAGGAAATACCCGCAACCGCTATAATGTGAAGATTTCCCCGCGGCTTGCCGCGTGGGACTTTTCGCTTGGGGATTCTCAAGGGGAGCGGGCGAACGCTCCCCTTGAGTCGCCGTTCGCGCGGCTTTGCCGCGCAGGCGAAATCTTACCAAGAAATAAAAATACCCCGTGGCTTGCCACGGGGATTTTTATTCGAACCACTTTAAATTTTACCGGAAAGGACACCCGAACATTATGAAGCGTGCATTAATACTCCTCATTGCCTTCTCTTTCAGCACGCTTGTCGTCACTGCACAAGCAAAAATCCCGAAATCGTATCAAGCCATTTACACGGTTAAATATCACGACATCCCGGCCGGCACAGTCACGCATATATTAACAACGGATAAATCGGGTCATTATAAATTCGATGCGCTCACGCGATCGACACTATTATTTTTACATTTACATATTGATGAACAATCGACAGGAAAGTTAACATCTCAAGGCCCGCGACCCGATAAATATGTTTATCGCTATCATTTTTTTAACAACAAGAAACTCATCAATATCAATTTTGACTGGAAAAATCATATCGCAAGCTCACAAAAAGACGAGCGACATTATGAAGCAAAAATCCCAACGAATGCGCAAGATAAATTAAGCTATCAACTGGCCATGCGTTATTATTTACTCAACAAAATACATCCGCTCACTTATCACTTAGTCAACAGAGGCAACATCGATATCTATCAGTTTAAACAAGTCGGACAAGAAACACTCGACACCCCGATTGGCAAAATAAAAACGATCAAGATACGACGCATCAATGATGATCAAGACGATGACATTTTTGAATTTTGGACGGCACCTCAATATGATTATTTACTCATTCAACTCAAAGAAATAAATAACGGCGAAGTGGTCGCAGAAGCTCATTTATATAAATTGACGTTTACTTGATTGTAGTATCGCCCGGAAAACAGAGACCAAACTAAACATGCACAAACCCATACAACCCAATTGGCCCATCCTCAGCACGGATAAAACGCTGGCATTACTCGACACCCATGCGACAAAAGGCTTAACTACAAAAGAAGCGCATGTGCGATTAAAAAAATATGGCAAAAATATATTGAAAGCAACGCGCATCACGCACTGGTATACCATCCTCGTGCGACAATTCACGCAAGATATATTAATTCTCATTTTAATTGCCGCTGCTGCCATTGCATTTGCGATCGGCGAAATCACGGACGGCTTCACCATCCTTACCATCATCATATTAAATGGTGCGCTCGGTTTTTTACAAGAATGGCGAGCAGAACAAGCTATTACCGCACTCAAAAAAATGTTATCCCCGCAATGTCGCGTGATGCGCGATAACATCGAACAAATTATCAATGCGGATCAACTCGTACCAGGGGACATCGTTGTTCTAGAAATCGGTAACCGCGTACCCGCGGATTTACGTTTAGTAAAAACAATTAATTTACAAGTGGACGAATCCGCTTTAACCGGCGAATCCATGCCCGCTACCAAACAAACATCCGCTGTCGCAGAAAACACACCACTCGCTGAACAACGCTCGATGGCTAGAATGGGTACAAACATCACCAATGGTTTTGCGCATGGCATCGTCGTCGCAACAGGCATGCAAACAGAATTCGGTCGCATTGCTAAATTAACAGAAGACCTAGAAGACGAAACGACACATCTACAAAAAAAATTAGCCACGCTCGGCAAACAATTAGGTATCGCCTCCATTGGCATCGTTGTTGTGATCGCACTATTGGGCTGGCTCTTTGGCAAACCGCTCACGACAATGCTCTTTGCCGCCATTTCATTGGGCGTTGCCGTTGTTCCTGAAGGATTACCCACCGTTGTCACGATCACCATGACACTCGGCATTCGCATTATGTCACGACGCCGCGCACTCTTACGTCGATTACAAGCAGCCGAAACATTAGGCGCGACCACGGTAATTTGTACAGATAAAACGGGCACGCTCACTAAAAACCAAATGACGGTGACTCAAATCTGGCTGCCTTCCACACTGATTGATGTCACGGGCGTAGGCTATATTCCGGAAGGCGAATTTCAAGTTCAACAACAACCCTTTGATGCAAAACGAAATCCTGATCTCTCTGCATTATTAACAACCGGTTTAATCTGCAATCATGCGCAGTTATTTAAAGATGATAGCGGCTGGCATCCATTTGGCGCACCTACAGAAGCCGCATTGATTACTGCCGCCTATAAAGCAGAAATCTTCGTGAATGCTTCGTCTGAAAATATCAGCGAATTTTCATTTAATTCCAAACGCAAACGCATGACCGTCATCGCGCATCATCCCAAAGGAAAAACAGCGCACGTCAAAGGCGCACCCGAAATTATTTTAGAACGCGCCACTTTCATTCAAGAAAATTCAAAAATTCGACCACTGACGCAACATGATCGCACCCAAATTATTCATGCCTATACTAAAATGGCCGATCAAGGTTTACGAACATTGGCATTAGCCCGACGAACCTTAGATGACAATCTCGCACTCACCGAAGATAACGTCGAAAAAGAACTCGTTTTGTTAGGCATCGTCGGCATTATTGATCCGCCCCGCCCCGAGGTCGCACGCGCATTACAAATCGCGCATCAAGCCGGCATTAAAATAATTATGATTACCGGCGACGCACCGCTCACCGCTTCTGCCATTGCAAAACAAGTCGGCATGCAGATCGATAACATCATCACAGGCCTTGAGCTCCAGCACACAAACGATGAAGTCTTGATGCAACTATTAGATGGCAACACATTATTTGCACGCACAACACCCGAAGACAAATTGCGACTTGTCACACTCTTGCAACGATTAGGACATATCGTTGGCATGACGGGGGACGGTGTTAACGATGCGCCCGCATTAAAAAAAGCCGACATCGGCATTGCGATGGGCGTGCGCGGCACCGATGTCGCGAAAAGCGCATCAGACATGGTGTTAACCGATGACAACTTTGCCTCCATCATCGGCGCAATCGAAGAAGGCCGGCGTCAATTTAATAATATTATTAAGTTTGTGCGTTACATGCTGTCATCCAATTTAGGGGAAGTGTGCGCTATATTTTTTAACGTATTATTTGGCGGGCCACTCATTTTATTGCCCGTACAAATTCTCTGGATGAACTTGGTCACGGACGGGGTCACAGCAATTTCGCTTGGCGTTGAACATGCCGAAAAAGATATTATGCAGCATCCACCGCAAAACACAGACAGCGCTATTTTAACTAAACCCAGCATTATCATGATTTTTATACTCGGCATTTATATTGGGCTTGCCACACTCTGGCTGTTCCACCATTACAATAGCAATTACATGCTCGCACAATCCGTTGCCTTTACCGGCATTATTATTATCGAAAAATTTAATGTCTTGAATTTCCGCACGCTACACAAACCGCTAAAATCCATTGGCTTTTTCTCAAACCCTTGGCTGCTCATCGCGATTGCATTTAATGTTGCTTTGCAAGCCGGCGTAATTTATTTACCCTTCATGCAAGAATTATTTCACACGACCGCATTGGGCTGGTCACAATGGGGAATGATTATCTTAACCGCATTGCCAATATTTTTGGTGACGGAATGTTACAAATGGATAAGGCAATCATCTGGGCGGTAAAAAGGCAATACCTAATTTAACCGACGAGGCACAATCGCTCTTGTAATAACAAAATTTCTGGATGGGTTGATCGATGAGCTGCGAAAAACGCGCGTGCATTTCCTCTGAGGAATTTTCATGATCAACATCCCAAACGAATACCGCACCTTTGCGCCTTAAATCATTTTGATCAATCCAAAAACTTTTTACTGAATCTGCATCAATATAAACTTGCGGTTTATCTTTAGAATAAAACGCAACATTCCCCGCCTCAAAACGTCGCCCCATCACATATGACAATTTTGTGTGATATTTGTGATGCCATAATTCTGTCACCGCTTGCGCCATTTTTTGCCCCGGATAATGTGCACTCGATGAATCGCCCGCCCGCCACATCGACACACTGTAACCCACCCAAAATGCAATCAATAAAAAAAATCCGATCGCAATAAATCGATAAAAACGCTGAGGAGTCACCATCGGCTGCAATGCAATGACTAACATGAGCGGCCATAATGTTAATAATGGCTGTCCCCAACCTGCATTTAATATCCAACCAAAAATCAATGACAGCAACACCGTTATCACAAATGGACCGAAGCCCATCCAGAGCAAGAATTGCCATTGCGTACTTGTCAGCCCGCGGATTAACTGCGGGCTCCCTGTTTTTTTACCCCCATACAAACTTCCAAACAATAATAACGGCAAAATACACGCTTCTAAATAAGGCATCGCAAACTTATAGGGATATAAAAAATGATTCCACGCCGTCACATGACCATCATTCACACGTCCAAACGCATAATGAATCGTCACAAAATCATGATAAAACAACCAAATAAAATGGGGCAATGAAATTAAAATGGCAATCAATACCGCCAAATATAACCCCGCTTGCAAAAACGTTTTACGTGAATGCATCAACAAAAACAAAAACATCGGCAAAAATAAAACCGCGACATAATATTTCGTCATAACCGACAAGCCGGCAAAAATACCCGCATAAATCCAATCGCGAATTTTCTGATCAAAGACAGCAGAATAAAAAAATAAGATCGTTAACATCCACAAAGCAAGCTCTAACACGTTATCATCAAAATCAATCACGTCCAGATTGTAACTGCTTACAAACGCTAACAAAAAAACCGCGATAAATGCGTAGGTGGGCGATGTTAATTTTCGGGCGAAATGATACAACGCAATAAAACAAACCGCGACCGACAACGCACCCAACAAATAAATCGTCCACCCATGCGCACCACCCACATGAACCGCGAGCCCGGTCAACCAGCCATTCATAAACGGATTTTTATCATACCCCAGCGAAAAATGCCGCCCCCAAATCGCGCCCTCAAGAGCATCCATCGGCAAATTGTACCGAAAAACACTCGGCAACAACGTCCAAAAAAAAACATAGATAGAAATAAAAAAGGCGAACCAACGATTGATGTTACGTTTTGATTGCATGAAAAACTTTTAAGTAACTATTCAGCATAAACAAGGAACGTCCATATTTTGGTGCTTTTGGGTGAAAAATCTCTTCAAAATGCTCATGTACTATCGTGT
>MGXQ01000059.1 GCA_001801405.1 Gammaproteobacteria bacterium RIFCSPHIGHO2_02_FULL_42_13
AACCATTCCTGCGGATTGTCCAGAAATCTTTGGTGCTGTCACGAAGAGTTGTTGGGCGATGGAGCCCGCAAGCCGACCCAAAGCAGCCGATGCCGTCACGCGTTTAGGCGCGGGCTTGCGCCAACAAGGGTTTTTTGGTGCGGGTGCAGGTGCTGAAGCCGATCCCGGCGCGAGCGCCCCCGCGTATGATGCCAGAACCGCGAAGCCCGCTGCGTCGGGGATGCGGTATTCGTAACAGGATACATGACAAAGCCAGCGATGCGGTGATCTCATACGCTGGCTTATGTATAAAGATATGTGGCTTGCCACGGGGATCCGGGTTAAGACAACAACCGATTCCACAGTGATGGACGTGGTTTTGGTCGTTTATCATCAGGCGCAAACAAGGTATGCAATTCATCAGCCGCGTTGCGCATTGTTTCGGCCGCATCTAATAACGGTCGTTGCAGCGGTTTAAAGAGCCTTTCTTGTACGATCAGTTGAATGACTGCGCTCTGGTTGCCCAGACGTTCATAGGATAGTTTTAATACGTCGGCGTGCTGTCGTCGCAATTGTTTTAGTTGGATATCTTTTTCGGCCGCATTTTCTTGATCCGGCAAGTCCTTCGCAATTTCATCAAATTGCGTTACTAACAAGTTTTCAAATGCATTGATTAATTGTTCGGTATAATATTTATGCCCAGCCGTATTACAGTCGGGTTGTGTTAATTCAATAGCAATTAACAATTCACGTAGTTTTTTGAGTGTTTCCTCCGGCACTTTTTTCATGGTCCTTATCTGTCGCTTATAGTTTTTTAATGCTTCGACATATTGTGCCATTAATACAACTGTCCTTTGATGTTCAGGCAAATCGCCGCGGTCGTGCAATTCGCGCTCTAACATTGGCCAAGTGGTGGTCTTTCCCGTTGGCGCTGCTTCAGAAACTGTTGAGCGTTTTTTTAATTCGACGTGTAATTCTTTTTCTTTGCCAAAACTAAGCAAGTATTTCATGCGCGTCCAAACGCGACCGGCTTGGACGGTAAATTTCGTTCGCCAGCCGGTTTGTGTTGCTTCATGCAAACGTGCTTCTGTTACGTCGAGTTTGTCTTGTGAATCTTTGCTCAAACAGTCGCGAACCCAGGGGCGTTGCAATAAATCCGCTAATTGCAGTGCGGTTTGGGTATTGTTGTCTGCAAATAATACTTGCCACGCGTCCGATCCTGTTTGATTTAATGTTCGAAGCAGTTTTGGCAGAAATCGATATATCGGCCAGTTGACCTTCTGGATTTCTGTTGGATTTTTTTCTGCCTTCTCGAGCATGCGTCGCATGCTGGTTATATGTTTTGATGATGAAAATATTTGTGTGAGAAGATGCTGCTTTAATCCCGCATTTGGTCTAAAGTTGGCATATATGGCGGATATATCTTCCCATGATCCTTCGGCGTCTGCTGATTTGATATACTGGGTTGTTAAACCTTGTATAAATGCTGTTTCATCTGCTTCTAGAGAAATTTCAATAAAATTCTGATGTTTTAATAGCGCGCTTAATACTAAGCGTTTTTGTACGTCATCGAGTTGAGCGATACAGTTTTGAATAATCGTTATTGCGCCTGCTTTTTGTAGTTTCAGCATTACTTCGAATAATTTGAATACCGTGTCAGATGAGAGTTTGTTGATAATGCCACGTGTTTGTAACAGTGTGTTTATTGTCTGTAAAACTTCCAGCGTGATGGTGTGTTTTTGCATGAATACGCTAAATGCTTGCAATAATTGGGTAATATTTTCGGGATACCAGTGTCGGGTAAACTCTATTTGTTCTTGAGGGGATAACAACATGAATGCCGGTATGGGCGAGACTTTGTGTGTTTCGCAATGGTGCATCCATGCTGGGGTAGCACGGAATTGATTGTTGTACACCAATTGCGCGGCAACAAGTGCGTGTCGTTTTTGTTGCCCAAATCTATCGGGTAATTCGAGTATTTCGAATAATTCTTCTCTTTTCCGAGAAATTAAATATTGTGTAATTTTATCTTTTAATTCGCTCGAGATTTTTTCATCGATGAGCAAATCAAGCATTTCTTCAACGGGTAACACGCTATTTAGAACATACATAAAAACTGGATATTTTAATAGATTACGCATATCAGAATATTGTAAAATTGTTTTGCCTAAGATTTTTTTGTTTTCTTCGTTAAGTCGTGTGAAAATATATTTTAATATGTGATCTCGTATGTGTGAAGAGCCGTATCGATACAGCAATGTAAGTGTGTTGATGGGGATTTGTTCCCACTGTCGCATGTTTATCGCTCGTGATGCTTCAATTCTTTGGAGCAAAGATTGAAAATCAATATTTTTGGCCAGCGACAAATGGGTGATCATGACTTCCCAACAATTCCATTTACCGGTTTTGGCCGATCGGACAAGAATTCGTTGCAACTGTGTGGGCGATAGAAAAGGCATACGCATGATGCGGCCGTGCACGATCATTTGATCTTGTGAGGGGGTGATTTGTGTGAAATAGACAATGGCATCATCGATACTGCGCGTATGTGCGGCTAAGGCTGCTTGCCGATATAATGCTTGATTTTTTTCGGCCGACGCAGGGCAGCGCTCGGTAAATTGGGCATATAATCGTAACGTTTGTACATAGAGCGCTTGTTGTGCGGGGAGAATGGAGAATATTTCATTTTCGACATGATCCATTGATCGGTCGAATGATCCCCTTGTTTGTTTTATCTCACTCTGATCAATGGTCTCGCTTAAATAGTTTTCGATTTCGGCGAACAAAAACTGGCGTACTGTATTGTTCTCAAAGACGCGGGCAGGAAGTCTCTCCAATAAAGCCAGCAAGTGTTCGGGTGTTAATTCGGCGCCCAAATCGGCTAATGCTGCGCGAATATCAGGCGACATCCTGATGTTGGTTATGTAATCTTCTAGAATTGTATTGCCGACGATGGGTGCACCTACATCATTGATGTTACGGTATTGTGTTTCACTTGTTGCGTGTTCGCTGATCAAGATATAAGATGCCACGGTTTGTTCGGGGCTATTTTTTGCGCCATAATCTGTAATTAATTTCAATGCAGCGAGCGCAGCTTGTTTGTCGGGATGACTAAACCGTTCGCCTTTGCTGGTTTCGTACTTTGTTAATGCAAGTTCGTAAAATGTTGGCATGAATTTGCGAACAAATGTTTCGCATTGAGAGGTGTTGTTATCAAAAGCTTCGGGAATTCGATTGCGTATCATCATTTTGTAAAAATCGTCATCCGTCAAGTGCTCGCTCGCAGTTGCGAGTGAAGCATCAGCATCGGCTAAATGTTTAATTCCCATTACAGCTTTTCTATCATCGGTGGCGCCTGCCGGATGAATAAAATATGCGCCCAATAACATATGTGCAGTGGCTTGTTGGGGAGGCGTGCCATATTTAATCATGTTCTCTAAACTTTTTTGTGCTTCTTCGCTCGTTTCATTCACATCGATTGATGCCAGGATATGCTCGCCATAGCGCGTAAATATTTGTTTGATCGTTTCTTCTGGTAAGCGTTCTATGCATTTGCCGACCACTTGCCAGGCTTTTTTTGCTTCTGGCGTGTCCAATATTGGATTGGCTAAATTATTTAGTATGTTAACCAGTAGTGTGCGATGGAACTTGATCATTTCTTCTAGTTGTTCAGCGACTTGCACGATTGTAAAATGTATGGGGTGAACATTAAAGCTCTCAAGTTCTTCCATATTAATATGCTTGTACCAGTATTCAGTGCTTGGCGGTGAAATGGAACTATCATCCCATGCTAATGACGCATCACCTTCAGGATAATATGCCAAATAGACAACATAGAAGTAGGCGGCTATAGAGCTTAAGGGCTTGATGCCGGTTTCTGTAATAAGATGTAATTCTTTTGCAAAATCTTCGAAATTTTTGGGCGCTGGGAATTGGTGTTGTGTTGCGCGATCTAATTGACGTATTAAAATATTGGCAATATAGTCCTGATATTTGCTGACAAATTCTTTTGTATCCTTTGTTCCATACAAATGTACGAGGGATCTCCGCCAAAATTCCGTAGATAATTTTTTTAGTATCTCAGGGGATGCGTGCGCTAAATGGTCGTGAATTTTGGGCAAGTTTTGTTGCATCGCATAAAATTCTAATAATATGTGTCGCGCAATATATCTTTCTTTGTTCAAAAGGAGGTTTTTAACGAGATATTTTTCTAATAGCGTAACTGCTTTTTCTTGTTCATCTTTGCTATCGTTTGGTAGGGATTTGTTCTGGATAGCGCGATGCAACATATTAATCGCAGCAAGAGATGTGCGGTCATATATATAACGCGACCACTTGTCTTGAGGCATTTTTTCAAAATCGACATGTTGTGCTACGCGGAGCCAATCTGGATCATCCAGCGGAAGATGCAAGCCGCCTGTTTGTGCCAGATCTGCATTATGTAGATATTCTATGCCCTTTTCCAGATTGGTTTTATGTCCTGTGGGTTCGCCGAGCAATTCGCTCATGTCATTTATTATGTCATTGGAGTCATCTAGAATTAATAAGCAGCCCATCATTACGCGCGCAAAGCTTCGTAATGGTTCAGGTGTTGCTTCTGTGCTGTATTGTTTGATTTCTTCGATGGCTTTACCATATAAAGATTCAAGGTCAGTCGGTTGTGGCCGATTGATTTTAATGATAAATAATTGCAGGAAGGGTACGTGAGCAGTGATATTCTGCGTTTCATTTGCTCGATTAAAGAGAGTTTGCCAGCGTTTCGCCATGTTTTTCGAGATTTGTATTGGCATACGTAACTCCTTTCTCGAGTTCTTATTTGTTTGACATCATCCTTTGTCGGGCGATTTCGCGCCACACTACTAATATAGCGCATGAAGATTAAGAGAACCTTAAGCACTTAATTTTTTTATGATTATTTTCAGGTCGAAGCGGATAAAGTTCGCTCGAATGGTTCGAGTTTTGACCTATAACTTATTGATTTGGCTTAAAATTTTTCAATTTATCTTAATATTTACCTTGAAAAACAATGATTTA
>MGXQ01000060.1 GCA_001801405.1 Gammaproteobacteria bacterium RIFCSPHIGHO2_02_FULL_42_13
GAACCTCTTCGCCAGCGCATTATTTCTTGCCCGTGAGCACCGTCGTTAATATTATTGATGGAACCGAAGTGAATGTGGGCGACATGATCGCAAAAATGCCACAAGCGACATCAAAAACAAGAGATATTACCGGTGGTTTGCCGCGCGTTGCCGATTTATTTGAAGCACGTAAACCAAAAGATGTCGCTATGTTGGCTGAAATTAGTGGGGTTGTTACCTTTGGCAAAGAAACAAAAGGTAAAAAACGTCTCATCATTACCGGTGAAAATGGTGAGGTGCATGAAGAGCTGGTTCATAAATGGCGTAATTTGAGCATTTACGATGGTGAGCATATTAATAAGGGTGAAGTTGTTGCGGAAGGTGAATTAAATCCGCATGATATTTTACGCTTATTGGGAACACGAGCATTATCGGCCTATATCGTGAATGAAATTCAAGATGTCTATCGTTTGCAGGGTGTAAAAATCAACGATAAGCATATTGAAGTCATTATCCGACAAATGTTGCGCAAGGTTGTGATTACAGATCCAGGCGATGCTCCTTTCTTGCAAGGCGACCAAACGGAGAGATGTCGAGTGTTAGAAGCGAATGCTGCTGTTGTTGCGGAAAATAAAATGCCTGCGCAATATCAGCTGATATTATTGGGTATTACGAAGGCTTCTTTAGCAACCGAGTCATTTATTTCGGCGGCTTCTTTCCAAGAAACGACTCGAGTATTGACGGAGGCGTCTGTCTCTGGTCGCAAAGATGATTTAAGAGGATTGAAAGAGAACGTCATGGTGGGACGATTGATTCCAGCGGGAACAGGGTTTGCTTACCACCAAGAAAAAAGAGCAAAAGAACGGGGATTAGTGGCTAAGAAAGAAGACAATGTGGTGACGGCTCGCGATGTTGAATCCGCGCTGAGTGAGGCATTGATTTCTGTGGATAAGGCGAACAGTGTTTCAGCGGTTGATATGCTGAAGGATGACGAAGTTTTATAAATTAGTAGGCAAATGGTGAAATAGGTAGGGTTAAACCCGAGTAAATACCAAGTTAAATAGAAGGGTAGCCTTGACTTAAAGCCTTTGTCCACATAGAATTCCGTGCCCGTTTTTTATTATTGGTTTTTTTTCGGGCTTTAATAAAGTCGAAAAATCGGCAAAAGAGCGTCTTTATCTACGGATAATGAGTGTTTTGACCAATTTTTTCATGGAAAAGGTGTGTTTTGCGCAAAAACGTAAGGGTCTGTTACAAAACAACTTGGACATATAGCGCCCAGATTGGTAGCAGATTTAAACGTTCTGAATGAAGAAAAATACGCGCATAGTTTCACTATGTAAGTGTTTTTCTGAATGAAGAACGTTTAAAGATGCTGCCAAGATGGGAGGCTAGATGTTCAAGTTATTTTGTAACAGACCCTAAGACTCGATTATTATATTTTAGGTGAATTATGTCCACAATTAGTGCATTTGCGACCGCCAAGCAACGACGACAGGCCAAACCTGCTAAAAATAAGGTGCCTGCGTTGATGAAATGTCCTCAGCGACGAGGGGTATGTACGCGTGTTTATACGACTACGCCAAAAAAGCCGAATTCGGCTTTGCGTAAGGTGGCTCGTGTCCGTTTAACCAATGGCATGGAAGTCAGTGCATATATTGGTGGCGAAGGCCATAATTTGCAGGAACATTCTGTCGTGTTGATTCGTGGGGGTCGTGTTAAGGATTTACCAGGCGTTCGATATCATATCGTGCGAGGTAGTTTAGACACGGCGGGGGTCTCGGGTCGTAAACAAGGTCGCTCCAAATACGGAGAACGACGACCTAAAGATGATAAGAAGTAGGAATTAAATCATGCGAAGAAGAGCAGCAGTAAAACGTAGCATATTACCAGATCCAAAATATCATAGTGAGCTTTTGGCGAAATTTGTGAATCAGGTGATGGAGCGCGGCAAAAAATCAGTAGCCGAAGCGATTGTGTATGATGCGTTAGAAATTGTTTCACAAAAAATGAAAGATAAGCTGAAAAAGCCACCAACAGAAAATGATGCTAATAGCGATCAAAGTTCAGGCGTATTAGATCTGTTTTCTCAGGCATTAGAAAATGTGAGCCCAACCGTTGAGGTTCGGTCGCGGCGTGTCGGTGGTTCGACATATCAAGTACCCGTAGAGGTGCCTGTTAATCGTCGTCAAACACTGGGCATGCGTTGGTTGATTCAGTCAGCTCGTAAACGGAATGAAAAAAGTATGGCAATGCGATTGGCAAATGAAATGATGGAAGCCCACGCTGGACGTGGTGGTGCGGTACGTATGTGCGAAGATGTACGACGTATGGCGAAAGCAAACCAAGCATTTGCGCATTATCGCTGGTAAGAGGAAATTATACTGTGGCAGCAACAACAACGGCAACACGTACAACCCCGTTAGAATATTATCGAAATTTTGGTATCGTTGCGCATATCGATGCGGGCAAAACGACAACCACTGAGCGCGTGCTATATTATACCGGCAAGTCGCATAAAATTGGCGAAGTGCATGATGGTGCTGCGACGATGGACTGGATGGAGCAAGAGCAAGAGCGCGGAATTACCATTACGTCTGCAGCAACGACGTGTTATTGGGAGGGGATGCGCCATCAATTTAAGCAACATCGATTCAATATTATTGATACGCCGGGACATGTTGATTTTACGATTGAAGTAGAGCGTTCATTGCGCGTATTAGATGGTGCGGTGATTGTGTTTTGTGGTGTCGGTGGCGTAGAACCGCAGTCTGAAACCGTTTGGCGTCAAGCGGATCGTTATAAAGTACCACGTATTGCATTTGTGAATAAGATGGATCGTGTCGGCGCTGACTTTTTGCGCGTGGTTGCTCAAATGAAAACGCGTTTGGGTGCAAACCCAGTTGTGATGCAATTGCCGATTGGCGCTGAAGAGAATTTAAAAGGTGTGGTAGATTTAGTTCGAATGAAAGCGATTATTTGGCATCAGGATGATTTAGGCGCTTCGTTTGAAGAAAGCGATATTCCGGCGGATATGCAAAGTGATTGCCAAACATGGCACGAAAAATTAGTGGAAGCCGCTGCGGAAGCAAACGAAGAATTAATGAATAAATATTTAGATGCGAATGATTTGATTGAGGCTGATATCAAAGCAGGCATTCGACAACGTACGATAGGAAATGAAATTATTCCCGTATTTTGTGGTTCCGCTTTTAAGAATAAAGGCGTCCAGACGATGTTAGATGGGGTGGTGGATTATTTGCCGGCACCGAATGAAGTTGCTGCTATCAAAGGTGTTTTAGAAGATAGTGATGAAGTCGTTGAGTGTAAAGTATCAGATGATGAACCTTTTGCTGCATTGGCGTTTAAAATTGCGACGGATCCTTTTGTGGGCACATTGACTTTTATTCGTGTGTATTCGGGCGTTTTAAATTCTGGCGATACCGTTTACAATCCAGTCAGTCATAAGCGCGATCGTATTGGCCGTTTAGTACAAATGCATGCGAATAGTCGCAATGAAATTAAAGAGGTGCGCGCAGGTGATATTGCTGCTTGTATTGGTTTAAAATCAGTGACAACGGGCGAAACACTCTGTTCACCGGATCGGCCGGTTGTGTTGGAAAAAATGGATTTCCCCGATCCTGTTATTTCGATCGCAGTAGAACCAAAGACTAAAGCAGACCAAGAAAAAATGGGTATGGCTTTGAACAAATTAGCTCAAGAAGACCCTTCTTTTAGAGTGCGAACCGATCCTGAAACATCTCAAACCATTATTTCAGGTATGGGTGAGTTGCACTTGGATATTATTGTGGATCGCATGAAACGTGAGTTTGGTGTCGAAGCGAATGTGGGCAAGCCCCAGGTCGCTTATCGTGAGACCTTGAGTGCGACGGTGGAGCAAGAAGGCAAGTTTATTCGTCAAAGTGGTGGTCGTGGACAATATGGCCATGTTTTCTTGAAACTAGAGCCGCGTGCGCGTGGCGAAGGCTATGAATTTGTGAATGGGATTGTTGGCGGTGTTATTCCAAAAGAGTATATTCCCGCTGTTGATAAAGGGGTGAAAGAACAGATGGAAAATGGCGTGATTGCAGGGTATCCTGTTGTCGACGTAAAAGTGACCATCTATGACGGGTCATACCATGATGTGGATTCAAATGAAATGGCGTTTAAAATCGCCGGTTCCATGTGTTTCAAAGAAGGGGCAAAAAAAGCCAATCCGCAGCTTTTAGAGCCGATTATGAAGGTCGAAGCGGTGACGCCAGAAGAGTATATGGGCGATGTGATGGGCGATTTGAATCGTCGACGTGGCGTTGTTCAAGGAATGGAGGATATTCCTGCTGGTAAAGCGATTCGAGCTGAAGTACCATTGGCGGAAATGTTCGGATATGCGACCGATTTGCGGTCGATGTCGCAGGGGCGCGCAACTTATACGATGGAATTCGAAAAATATAGTGCAGTACCAGCGGGTATTGCGAAAGAGATAATTGATAAACGCAGTTAATATTGGGAGATAAAACTATGGCAGATAAATTTGAAAGAAAGAAACCTCACGTCAACGTGGGTACAATTGGGCATGTGGATCACGGCAAAACAACGCTAACAGCCGCGATTACGGCGTATTCGGCGAAAAAATATGGGACAGAAAAGAAGGCATTTGATCAAATTGACAAAGCCCCGGAAGAAAAAGCCCGCGGCATCACGATCGCCACGGCGCATGTAGAATATGAATCAGATAAACGCCATTACGCACATGTTGACTGTCCGGGACACGCGGATTATGTGAAGAACATGATCACAGGTGCCGCTCAGATGGACGGTGCAATTTTGGTGGTTAGCGCGGCAGATGGTCCGATGCCACAGACTCGCGAACATATTTTGTTGGCTCGTCAGGTTGGCGTTCCCTATATTGTTGTATTCTTAAACAAATCCGACATGGTGGATGACAAGGAGTTATTAGAATTAGTCGAGATGGAAGTACGTGAGTTATTGACTGCGTACAAATTTCCAGGAGCTGATACACCGATCATCATGGGTTCGGCGCTAAAGGCGTTGGAAGGCGATACGGGCGATCTTGGTGAGCCAGCTATTCAAAAATTATTGGCTACGTTGGATTCATATATCCCAGAACCGAAACGAGAATTAGATAAACCGTTTTTAATGCCGGTCGAAGATGTGTTTTCGATTTCAGGTCGAGGCACAGTGGTCACGGGTCGAATCGAGCGCGGTATTGTTAAGATTGGCGATGAACTTGAAATCCTTGGTATCAGAGATACGCAAAAAACGACTTGTACCGGTGTTGAAATGTTCAAAAAATTATTGGATCAAGGTCAAGCAGGTGATAATGTAGGCGTCTTGTTACGAGGCACGAAGCGAGAAGAGGTTGAGCGTGGCCAAGTGTTAGCAAAACCAGGCAGCATTCATCCGCATACGAAATTTGAGGCAGAAGTCTATATTTTGTCAAAAGAAGAAGGTGGCCGTCACACGGCGTTTGTTAAAGGCTATCGTCCGCAGTTCTATTTTAGAACGACAGATGTGACTGGCGAAGTACTCTTGCCAGCTGGTGTGGAGATGGTAATGCCAGGAGACAACGTGAAGATGGTGGTGACATTGATTGCACCGGTAGCAATGGAAACTGGGTTACGCTTTGCTATCCGCGAAGGTGGTCGAACCGTCGGGGCGGGTGTTATCAGCAAAATTGTTGAGTAGTTAAATTTATCGAGTCCCGCGTGCTGCGCGGGACTAATATGAGAAATATTATGAATGCAGAGACGACAGCTAAAAACCAGAGGATTCGTATTCGACTGAAGTCGTTTGATCATCGTTTGATTGATCAGTCGATTCGTGAAATTGTGGAGACGGCGAAACATACCGGTGCACAAATTCGCGGACCGATTCCGTTTCCAATAAGAAAAGAAAAGTTTACCGTATTGACATCGCCACATGTTGATAAAGATGCGCGCGATCAATACGAAATTCGGCTTCATAAGCGTTTAGTGGATATCGTCAAACCAACGGAAAAAACTGTTGAAGCTCTGATGAAGTTAGATTTAGCCGCCGGCGTCGATGTAGAAATTAGCGTCGATTAACGACTGAGAGGGTAGAATAATGGCAATTGGCCTGGTAGGAAAAAAATGTGGGATGACTCGGGTGTTTACGCCTGAGGGTGCATCGCTGCCTGTAACGGTTGTTCATGTTGAACCAAACCGCGTTGTGCAGATAAAAACAAACGCAACGGACGGGTATTGCTCAGTTCAGGTGACGACGGGTCAACGAAAGACGTCAAAATTAAGCAGGCCGATGTCTGGTCATTATGCCAAAAATAATGTAGCACCTGGTCGTGGTTTATGGGAATTTGATGTTGCAGAAAGTGAAATAAATAAAGATACGTTCAAACCGGGCAGCGAATTCACCGTTGATTTATTCTCCGAAGGACAGTGGGTTGATGTGGCTGGTACAACGCGCGGTAAAGGGTTTGCCGGTGTCATTAAAAAATATCATTTTCATATGCAAGATGCGACGCACGGTAACTCATTATCGCATCGAGCGCCGGGTTCTATCGGACAAAGACAAACACCGGGTCGAGTGCCAAAAGGTAAAAAAATGTGCGGACATTTAGGTGATGCACGGCGCACGATACAGAATCAAAAAATTATTAAGATCGATAAAGATAAACAGTTAATATTAATTCAGGGTGCTGTGCCTGGCGCACCGGATGGTACCGTGTTTATTCTTCCATCGATTAAAAAACCTCATAAGTCTAAGGAGTAGTTCATGGAACTTGCTGTGGTTGCTCCAGAAAGCAAAACAAGTACAAAGAAGATCGATGTTTCGGATCGATTGCTGGGTTGTGAATTTAATGAAGCATTGGTTCATCAAGTCATTGTTGCGCAATTGGCAGGACGTCGAGCAGGGACTTCCGCACAAAAGACGCGCGCCGAAGTGCGTGGTGGCGGTAAAAAACCCTGGAAGCAAAAAGGTACTGGCCGAGCCAGAGCGGGCTCAACGCGAGGTCCTCTATGGACTGGTGGCGGTGTAACCTTTGCCTCTTCGACTCGAGATTATTCACAAAAAGTGAATAAAAAAATGTATCGCGCGAGTATGCGCGTCGTGTTATCAGAGTTAGTACGGCAGGAACGTTTGATTATTGTTGACAAGTTAGAGTTAAAAGAAGCCAAAACGAAATTGATGGCTGATTTTTTGAAAAAACTCGATGTTTCGCGAGTATTGGTCGTGATGGATAAGTTAGATGAAAAAATAATATTAGCGTCGCAAAATCTTCCAGATGTGACCGTGGTGATGGTGAAAGAGGTTAATCCAGTATTTTTAGTGGGTTGTGACCATGTTGTGATGACAGAAGCGGGAATTAGAGCATTAGAGGAACAATGGGCATGAATCAAGAACGTTTAATGCAAGTCATATTGTTGCCACATGTTTCTGAAAAAGGAACGCGTATTGCCGATGCGAATCGACAATTTGTTTTTAAAGTGTTGCCGAATGCGGATAAAACAGAAATTAAAGCGGCGGTTGAACAATTGTTTAATGTAAAGGTGAAGTCAGTTCGCACGTTGAATGTTAAAGGCAAACAAAAAGTATTTAAACAAGTGCGTGGACGTCGCAAAGATTGGAAAAAAGCGTATGTGACGTTGCAGAAAGGGAATGATATTAACTTTGTTGGCGCGGAATAAAAATCCCCGCTGCAAGCAGACGGGTATTTTTATTTTTTTATTGATCGCCTGCGCGGGAAACCCGCGCGGACGGCGACTCAAGGGGAGCGAACGCCCGCTCCCCTTGAGAATTCCCAGGCGCAATGTCCCTCGCGGAAAACCGCAGGGTATGAAAGAGTATTTGAGGATAGTAGAACAATGGCTCTAGTAAAAGCAAAACCAACATCACCAGGTCGTCGTTTTGTAACGAAAGTGACCGGCCAAAACCTATATAAAGGTGAGGCGCACGCGCCGCTTTTGACAAATAAAAAGCGAACAGGTGGCCGTAATCATGCCGGACGTATTACCATGCGTTATCGGGGGGGCGGTCATAAAAAACAATATCGGCTTATTGATTTTAAGCGAGATAAAGATGAGATTAAAGGTTGCGTAGAGCATATTGAGTATGATCCCAATCGCAGCGCATTTCTTGCGTTAGTCTTATATGCGGATGGTGAGCGACGTTATATTATCGCGCCACAGAAATTGAAGGAAAAAGATGAAGTTATATCGGGTCTTGATGTTCCGATTAAACCGGGTAATACATTGCCGTTGCGAAACGTTCCGCTGGGAACAATGATACATTGTGTTGAGATGAAACCAGGCAAAGGTGCACAGATAGCGCGTAGTGCCGGTGCTTTTGTACAGTTGGTTGCAAGAGAAGGCGGTTATGCAACATTGAAGTTGCGTTCAGGCGAAATGCGTAAAGTATTGGAAATTTGTCGTGCCACGATTGGCGAAGTGAGCAATCCTGAGCATAATCTGCGTTCTTACGGAAAAGCAGGTGTTATGCGTTGGAGAGGGATAAGACCACATGTGCGTGGGGTTGCAATGAATCCGGTCGATCATCCGATGGGTGGTGGTGAGGGTAAAACGTCAGGCGGGCGACATCCAGTGACGCCTTGGGGTGTGCCGACGAAAGGATATAAGACACGTAAAAATAAGCGTACGAGTAAATTTATTGTACGTCGACGTAGTAAAACGAGAACAGAATCATAGGAGGTATGATCGTGTCGCGATCAATTAAAAAGGGTCCGTACATAGCAGAACATTTGATGCAGAAAGTGCAGCATGCTGTTAATGAAAAGAGTAAAAAACCAATTAAAACTTGGTCTCGTGCATCAATGATTGTGCCTCAAATGATTGGTTTGACCATTGCGGTGCACAATGGGCGTGATTTTGTTCCTGTGTTTATTACAGAAGACATGGTCGGTTATAAATTAGGTGAATTTGCGCCAACGCGCACGTTCAAAGTACATTCAGGCGATCGCAAAGTGAAAGAAGGCGAAGCGGCGGCCGCTGCTGGCGGAGCAGCACCAGGCGCAGCACCAGGCGCGGCGCCAGGCGCACCAGGTGCAGCAGCCAAAGCAGCCAAGCCGGGCGATAAAGGCGATAAAAAATAAGGGTTGAATGATGGAAACAGCAGCAATTTTAAAACATGCAAAATTTTCGGCACAAAAAGGCCGGCTGGTTGCCAATGCGATTCGCGGGATGCCTGTTAGTCGCGCGTTAAATACGTTAAATTTTAATGTCAAGCGTGCAGCAAAGACGATGAAAAAAGTGTTAGAGTCGGCGATTGCTAATGCCGAAAACAACAATGGCGCTGACGTAGACGAATTATATGTTTCTCATGTTTATGTGAATGAAGGTCCCGCTCTAAAACGGTTGAATTATCGTGCGAGAGGCCGAGCAGACCGTATATTACGACGTACTTGTCACATTACGGTGGCTGTATCGGACGAAAGGAAAGGATAAAAAACAATGGGTCAAAAAGTACATCCAGGCATCATTCGTTTAGGGATTACCAAGAATTGGTTATCCCGATGGTATGTGGATTCAAAAGAGTTCGCGAATACCGTTTGTGCCGACATAAGAGTTCGTCGCTTTTTAGAAGAACGCTTTGAAAAGGCGGCGATTAGTCGAATTGAAATTGAACGACCGGCGCGTAATGCACGCATTATTATTCATGCGGCTCGTCCCGGTGTCATTATTGGAAAAAGTGGTAAAGAAATTGATACTTTGCACAAAGAACTAAGTAAACAGTTGGGCGTGCCAGTTCAAGTGACTATTGAAGAGGTGCGCAAAGCGGATTTAGATGCGAAATTAGTGGCCGAAGGTATTGCCGCGCAATTGGTTAAACGTGTTTCGTTTAGACGCGCAATGAAGCGTGCGGTTAGCTCTGCTATGCGTGCTGGCGCACAAGGTATTAAAATTTGTGCCAGTGGACGTTTGGGTGGAGCGGAAATTGCACGTACTGAATGGATTAGGCATGGACGTATTCCTTTACATACGTTTCGTGCGGATATCGATTACGGTTTGGCAGAAGCTCAAACAACGTATGGTATTATTGGTGTTCGTGTTTGGATATGTCGTGGTGAACAGCTCGGCGGCGATGAACATGAACAGAATAAAAGTGCAGTTAAAGGAGAACGGTAGTGTTACAGCCGAAAAGACGAAAATATCGCAAAGATTTTAAAGGCCGTAACCGTGGACTTGCCACACGGGGCAGCCATATTAGTTTTGGCGAATTCGGTATGAAAACGACTGAACGCGCGCGCATTACTGCGCGACAAATTGAAGCGGCGCGACGAGCGATTACGCGACATTTAAAGCGTGGTGGGCAGGTATGGATACGCGTTTTTCCGGACAAGCCGATTAGTAAAAAGCCGTTAGAAGTGCGGCAAGGTAAAGGAAAAGGCGCGGTTGAATTTTGGGTTGCTGTTGTGAAGCCCGGAAAGGTTTTGTTTGAAATAGGAGGTGTTCCTCGTGAGCTTGCGATGGAAGCCTTTAGGTTAGCCTCGGCGAAACTGCCGGTTTCAGTTTCTTTTGAAGAACGGACGGTGATGTAATGAACATCGATGAAATACGAAAAATGAAAAATGACGAATTAAAAACCGAGTTGTTAAATATTCGCAAAGAATTATTTAATTTGCGATTGCAATCCGGCACGGGGCAACATGTGCGTCCGCATTTGATGCATGATGCAAAAAAGACTATTGCCCGTATTAAAACAATATTGAACGAACGAGATTTAGCAGGTGAAGCGAAATGACAGAGCAAAAGCGGGTGAAAACATTAACGGGAAAAGTGATTAGTAACAAAATGGATAAAACCATTGTTGTGGCTATCGAGCGACAAGTGACACATCGCTTGTATAAAAAAAGCGTTAAGCGGACGACAAAAATTCATGCGCATGATGAAGACAATACTTGTGAAATTGGTGATATCGTCAAAATTGTAGAAACACGTCCAAAATCCAAGACAAAGGCATGGGCGTTGGCAGAAGTGGTAGAGAGGATAACCGCATGATACAAATGCAATCCATATTAGAAGTCGCAGATAATAGTGGTGCACGTAAAGTGATGTGCATTAAAGTATTAGGCGGATCGCATCGTCGCTATGCCGGTATTGGCGATGTGATAAGAGTTTCCATTAAAGAGGCATTGCCTCGTGGAAAAGTAAAAGCAGGCGAGGTTCATAAGGCAGTTGTTGTGCGCACAAAACATGGCGTACGACGCGCAGATGGATCTAAAATTCGGTTTGATGGCAATGCAGTGGTGTTGCTGAACAACCAGATGCAGCCGGTGGGCACGCGTATTTTTGGCCCGATTACGCGCGAATTGCGCGAGCGATTTATGAAAATTATTTCATTGGCGCCAGAGGTTTTATAACGAGAGTATAATGAGATGAAATCAAAGATTAAAACAAATGATGAAGTGGTTGTGATCGCTGGCAAGGATAAGGGCAAGCGTGGTGCTGTTAAATCGGTGAAACGTTCGAAAAAAGGACAGACAAGATGTTTGGTTGATGGTGTTAATATTGTGAAGAAACACGTGAAGCCAAATCCGCAAGCAGGACAGCCGGGCGGAATACAAGATCGAGAAGCCTTTATTGATGCATCCAATGTCATGATTTTTAATTCGGAGACGAATAAAAAAGATCGTGTTGCTTATAAAATATTGAAGGATGGTAAAAAGGTGCGTTGTTATAAATCAACCGGTGAAGTAATTGATAAAAATTAGGTGAATTAATGTCGGCATTTAAAAAACTCTATCAAGGCAAAATTGTCAAACAGCTGAAAAAAGATTTCGGTTATAAAAGTGCGATGGAAGTGCCTCGTATTATGAAAATTACGTTGAATATGGGCGTGGGAGAGACCGTTGCGGACAAGAAAATATTAGATGCGGCGATTTTAAATTTAACAGCGATCGCAGGGCAAAAACCGGTTGCAACAAAAGCGCGAAAATCCATTGCAGGGTTTAAAATTCGCGAAGGTTATCCGATTGGTTGTAAGGTGACGTTGCGCCAACAACGCATGTATGATTTTTTAGAACGATTGATCCGCATTGCGATTCCACGCATTCGTGATTTTCGAGGGTTTAGTGAAAAATCTTTTGATGGTCAAGGAAATTATAGTTTGGGTATTTCCGAACAAATTATTTTTCCTGAAATTGATTACGATAAGATTGATGCAATACGTGGATTGGATGTCACGATTACCACGAATGCCAAAACTGATAAAGAAGCTTGGGGATTATTGAGAGCATTTAATTTCCCGTTTAGAAACGATAAGGTGTTTGAATAAAGGTAAGTAATATGGCGAAAACGTCAGTATGTGAGCGCAACAAAAAACGTCAATGTCTTGAATCAAGATATCGAGTGAGACGGGATGAATTAAAGAAAGTTGCAAGAGAAGCCTATGCGAAAGGTGATATTCCTTGGGACGTCTATGCACGCTTGCAGAAAATGCCGCGTGATGCGCATCGCACGCGTATTCGAAATCGTTGTCGTTTATGTGGGCGACCCAGAGGCGTCTATCGACGTTTTGGCATGTGTCGTATGTGCTTACGCAAATATGCGATGTTAGGGTATATACCGGGTTTAGTAAAATCCAGTTGGTAGAGGATAAAAATTATTATGAGTATGCAAGATCCAATTGCGGATATGTTGACAAGATTGCGAAATGCGCAGCAGGCTGGGCATAAAACAGTTTGTATGCCCGCGTCAACAGTGAAAGCGTCTATTGCAAAAGTCCTGAAGGACGAAGGCTATATTATTGATTACTCCGTTACAGACAAAGAGAGTAAGCGATTTTTGACGATTGAGTTGAAATATTTTCAGGGAAAACCGGTCGTGAGCAAGATTGTTCGTGCCAGTACGCCTGGATTACGCATTTATAAGGAATGCTCAGATTTGCCTAAGGTGTTGGGCGGATTGGGGATCACGATTGTTTCTACGTCAAAAGGCGTAGTGACCGATAAAACGGCGCGCCAATTAGGCGTAGGTGGCGAAATTATTTGTTATGTAGAGTAGGTTTGTTATGACTTCTCGTGTTGCAAGAAAACCAATTACAATTCCAAGTGGCGTTGAAATAAAAGTCAACGGCCAGGTGGTTACGGTGAAAGGACCCAAAGGTCAATTTACCTATCATTTACCGGCTTGTGTAAAAGCAGAGTATAGTGACCATCTGCTAACCGTTGCAGCATACGTCGATGAAAAATTGCATATTCGTAATCGCGGATCCGTTCATGTGTTAGCTGGAACTGCGCGCGCTAATTTGCATAATTTAGTGATGGGTGCAACGCAAGGATATTCAAAAAAATTGTCATTGGTTGGAGTTGGTTATCGTGCGCAAGCGCAGGGTAAAAAATTGAATTTAAGTTTAGGCTTTTCACATCCAACCGTATTTGATGTGCCAGCAGGCATTACAATTGAAACACCGAGTCAGACAGAAATAGTCATTCTGGGTGCAGATAAACAGTTAGTGGGTCAGGTAGCCGCAAAAATTCGCGCTATTCGTTCGGTTGAGCCCTATAAAGGGAAAGGCGTGCGTTATAGCGATGAACAGGTTACCTTGAAAGAAACGAAGAAGAAGTGATGGTGATAATGGATAAACGTATAGCAAGACAAAGACGATCCAAGCGGACGCGTCATCAAATTCAACGGTTAGCGGTGCCTCGTTTATGTGTGCATCGCACGTTGCAACATATTTATGTGCAGGTCATTGCTGCAACCGGTGATACCG
This sequence comes from Gammaproteobacteria bacterium RIFCSPHIGHO2_02_FULL_42_13, assembly GCA_001801405.1. Classification (GTDB taxonomy): domain Bacteria; phylum Pseudomonadota; class Gammaproteobacteria; order UBA12402; family UBA12402; genus O2-02-FULL-42-9. Next base: position 13,708 of record MGXQ01000060.1, read on the forward strand.
TGTTGGTCAGTGCGTCGACGAATGAAAAATCATTCCGAGAAAAACACAAAGCAACCAGCAATATCAGCGCAGCAGCAGCGGTGGGCACAGTGATTGCTGCACGAGCGAAAAAAGCGAAAATTTTGAAAGTCGCTTTTGATCGTTCTGGTTTTAAATATCATGGTCGCATTAAAGCGTTAGCGGATGCGGCGAGAGAGGGTGGCTTGGAATTTTAAAGTGAAAGGTAATGATGCAATGGGTAAACAAAATCAAACAGAACAAGCAGCGGATAGTTATGATAGCCGAGTCGTCGAGGTTCGTCGTACTACAAAAGTGCGTGAAGGCGGCCGAGATTTTAGCTTTTCAGTATTAGCCGTGGTGGGTGATGGCAAGGGTCGAGTGGGTTTTGGTCATGGTAAAGGCAAAGAAGTTGTGCTTGCCGTTCAAAAAGCGACTGATAGCGCACGCCGCAACATGCATCTTATTAAGTTACGTGGCAATACGCTGCAACATGAGATGATTGCCCGTTATGGCGCTACGAAAGTGATTATAAAGCCCGGCGCTCAAGGTACAGGTATTATTGCGGGCGGTGCTATGCGACCCGTATTCGAAGTGTTAGGGGTGAAAAATGTTATTGCCAAGTGCATTGGTTCAGCGAATCCGACCAACGTGGTTCGTGCAACGATTAAAAGTTTGGTTGAGATGTCATCACCAACATCGATTGCCGACAAGAGAGGCAAAACCATTAAGGAAATTTTAGGAAATAGAAAACATGAAAACAGCGAATAAGGCCAAACAGATCAATGTTACATTGATCAAAAGCAAATATGGTCGGCTCAAGGGACATCTTGACTGCATACATGGTTTGGGTTTGCGTCGCATGCATCAAACTATTTCGATTCAGGATACGCCTAGCAATCGTGGCATGATCAATAAAGTGCTTTATTTACTACAGGTTGAGGATAAATAAAAACTATGCGGTTAAATACTTTAAAGCCAGCGCCCGGTTCAAAGCATCGTGCCAAACGCGTGGGACGAGGAATCGGTTGTACGTGGGGCAAAACTTGTGGGAAAGGGCATAAGGGGCAGAAAGCACGCACAGGAGGCGGTTCTCCTCCCGGGTTTGAGGGTGGTCAAATGCCGTTGCAACGACGCCTACCTAAATTTGGGTTTACATCGCTCAAGTCACTGAAGAGAGAAGAAGTGCGTTTGTCGGATTTAACGAAATTGAAGACGACGGAAGTTGATATGGCGGCTTTACATGCGGCAGGTTTAGTTCGCGGTAATACAAAGTACGTTAAAGTGATTTTTGATAAAGCGATCGATAAAGCGATTACGCTTAAAGGAATTAAGATAACGCAAGGTGCCAAAAAAGCGTTGGAATCAGCGGGTGGCAAATTAGCGTAAGGGTCTGGAATGGAAAAGAATGCAGCGAAAAATAGTTTATCTCGTGGTGGATTGCATGAGCTGCGTTCTCGTTTAATGTTTTTATTGTTGGCGATTATTGTTTATCGTATTGGCGCGCATGTACCCGTGCCGGGATTAGATCCGGTCAAGTTGGCACATATGTTTAATGGTCAGGCCAGTGGCATTTTGGGACTATTTAATATGTTTTCAGGTGGTGCGTTAGGGCGATTTACTGTATTTGCTTTAGGCATTATGCCTTATATTTCTGCATCAATTATTTTTCAATTGATTGCAGTGGTATCGCCAAAATTAGAAGAATTACGAAAAGAAGGGGAAGCGGGCCAACGAAAGATTAATGAATATACGCGATATGCCACGTTGTTTTTATCTTGTTTTCAGGCAATTGGTATTTCAAAGATGTTGGCGGCGGAAGGGATTGCATTAGATCCCAATTTTTCTTTTTATGTTATTTCGACGGTTACGTTAGTAACGGGTACGATGTTTTTGATGTGGCTGGGCGAGCAAATGACGGAAAAAGGCATTGGTAATGGGATATCAATGATTATTTTCGCGAGTATTGTATCCGGATTGCCGGGCGCGATTGGTCGTACGTTTGATCAAGTGCATCAGGGGCAGATTCAGATTATTTTTGTGTTGATACTTGCGGCGATCGTTATTGCGATTACGGCTTTTGTTGTTTATGTAGAACGTGCATTACGTAAAATTACGGTGCATTATGCGATGCGACAACAGGGTAGAAGAATTTATGCGGGACAGCGCAGTAGTTTGCCATTAAAGATTAATATGGCGGGTGTGATTCCGCCTATTTTTGCGACCAGTATTATTTTGTTTCCGGCCAGTATTGCGCAGTGGTTTGGTAGGACGCAGGGCAGTGGGATGACTTGGCTTAATAAGATTGGTATAGCGTTGCAGCAAGGACCGTTGAATATTTTTATATTTGTTATAGCGATTATGTTTTTTAGTTTTTTTTATACCGCGTTGGTGTTTAATCCAAAAGATACGGCGGATAATTTGAAGCGTTCGGGCGCGTTTATTCCCGGTGTGAGGCCGGGGGATCAAACCGCCAGTCATATTGATAAAGTGATGACGCGGTTGACGTTGTTTGGGGCGATTTATGTGACCTTGGTGTGTTTGCTGCCTCAGATTTTGGTGTATGTGTGGAATGTGCCGTTTTATTTTGGAGGCACATCACTATTGATTATTGTGGTTGTGGTTATGGATTTTATGTCACAGATTCAGGCGCACTTGATGTCGAATCAATATGAGTCTTTGATGAAAAAGGCGAATTTAAAGGGCGGAATTGGATTTATAAAATAGGCTTTCGTCATGCCGGAAAATGCGAAGCATTTGTCCGGCATCCAGGGTTTATATTCTCTGGGTTCCGGAATGACAACACGAAGAGGATAAGAAGGTGAAAGTTAGAGCATCAGTCAAGAAAATTTGCCGGCATTGTCGCGTGATTAAGCGCAATGGTCGAGTGTGGGTTATTTGCACCAACCCAAAACATAAGCAGCGACAGGGGTAGAAGGCTGTTTTGGACAGCTAAGCTGTTGATTTATTGGACGCGAACAGGTATCCTTACCCGCCGCGTATGAAGACGGTTTGATTTATGGTTTTTTTGTGATTTAGAGGAGTAAGCGCATGGCGCGTGTAGCTGGTATCAACATTCCCGTACATAAACATATTGTCATTGGGTTACGATCTATTTATGGCATTGGTTCTACGCGGGCAAGTGCAATTTGTCGTGCGGCGGGCGTTAAGACAAGTACGAAGGTGCAAGATCTGTCAGATGCAGATTTGGATGCGTTGCGAGCCGCCATAGCGAAGTATAAAGTTGAAGGTGATTTGCGACGAGAGGTTTCTCTCAATATCAAGCGATTGACCGAATTGGGAACTTATCGCGGTATTCGACATCGAAAGGGCTTACCAGTTCGTGGACAGCGTACGCGAACGAATGCGAGAACACGCAAAGGTAAGCGTAAAAAGAAAATATAGATTAAGTGAGGACGACGAGTGGCAACAGTTAAAGCGACAGAGACAGAAGAGACGCAGAAGGCAGACGCTCCAAAAAAACGCGCTAAGCGACAAATTATGGAAGGTCGCGTTTTTATTAAAGCATCATTTAATAATACGATTATTACGGTTGCCGATTTGCAAGGCAACGTGGTGGCATGGTCGAGTTCGTCTAAAGCAGGTTTTAAAGGATCGCGAAAAAGTACGCCTTACGCAGCACAAATTGCTGCAGACGCATTAGTCAAAGATTGTGTTGATCGTTTTGGTTTTAAAAGCGTGCGCGTGCAAGTGAAAGGTCCGGGGCCTGGGCGAGAATCTGCTCTTCGCGCATTAGAAACGGCGGGGCTTCGCGTGTTGTCGATACAAGATGTTACGGGTATCCCTCACAATGGATGCCGAGATCCTAAAAAGCGACGTATATAATTTTAAATAGAGGCAAACATGGCTAGAAATTTTCTTCCACGAGGACATGTCGAAAGACGGGCTAAGACAGATTTATCTTTGTTTAGTGGTGTGACGCCGCGTGAATCAAAATGCAAGGTAGATCAATTACCGGGTCAGCATGGTGCGATGCCAAAAAAGTTGTCTGAGTATGGCAAACAATTTTTAGCAAAACAAATTGCCAAACATATGTATGGCATATTAGAGCGACAGTTTCGAAACTATTATAAGAAAGCGAGTAGAATGAAGGGCGCGACGGGTGAAATTTTATTATTATTGCTAGAGACCCGGCTCGATAATGTGGTGTATCGCTTGGGATTTGCGCGAACCAGACGCGAGGCTAGACAATTAGTGTCGCATCGTGGCGTGATGGTGAATGATGGCAAAAAAACGCGAATTGTTAATATTCCATCCTATCAATTGAAAGCGGGCGATGAAGTGTTGATTAAGGAAAAGTGCCAACATCAAGGACGTATTCAAGAAGCGATGCAATTGGCTAGTCAGCGTACGATGCCGGAGTGGCTGGAATTGGACACGGTAAATTTTAAAGGGGTGATGACGCGTTTGCCGGAGCGTAATGAAATGCCATTAGAAATTAATGAGTTGTTTATTGTTGAGTTATATTCAAAATAATTAAAGTGTTGTTTGCCGAGGGGTTAGTTTATGTATCATAATGCCGATGAGTTTTTAACGCCACATGAAATTAAAGTGGATGCTGTTACTCCATTTCATTCAAAAATTGTGTTGGAGCCATTTGAACGCGGGTTTGGACATACCATGGGAAATTCTCTGCGCCGCATCTTATTGTCGGCCATGCCAGGCTATGCTGTGACGCATGTCAAAATTGATGGTGTATTGCATGAATATGGGGCAAAAGAGGGTGTTCAAGAAGACATTATCGAAATTCTTTTGAACTTAAAAGAATTATCTGTTCACTTGCCCGATGAGTCAGATACTGCGGTTTTAAAAGTATATAAAAAAGGCCCGGGTCAGTTATTGGCAAGCGACATTGCGGACATGAATAATGTTGAAGTTTTTAATCCCACACTTGTGATTGCTAATTTGTCGCAAGAGGGCGAATTGAAAATGGAAATCAACATTCAGCGTGGTCGTGGTTATGAGCCGATCGCGGTGAGAGTGATGCCGGAAACGGATGAGGACAAAGAGATTGGTTTGTTAAAGGTGGATGCCACCTATTCGCCTGTTAAACGTGTTTCATACGCGGTCGAAAGCGCGCATTTTGAAGGCCGTGCTGATTTGGATAAATTGATTATTGAATTGGAGACCGATGGAACCGTGAATCCTGAAGCCGCCATTCGCCGTGCCGCGACTATTTTACAGCAGCAATTAGCGACATTTGTGGATTTAGATAGCGCGTTGTTAAAAGAGCCGATTCGCAAAGAGGAAGAGTTTGATCCGATTTTGTTGCGTCCGGTAGAAGATCTTGAGTTGACGGTGCGATCAGCGAATTGTTTGAAAGCAGAAAACATTCACTATATTGGTGACTTAGTGCAGCGTACAGAAACAGACTTGTTGAAGACGCCTAATTTAGGTAAAAAGTCATTAAACGAAATTAAAGAAGTGTTATCATCGCGCAGTTTGGCGTTAGGCACGCTATTAGAGAACTGGCCGCCATCATTTTTGCGCGAGAAAGAATAAAGAGGTCAATCATGCATCATCGAAAAAGTGGCAAACGATTTAACCGGTCAAGTGACCAACGAACGGCGTTGTTTCGGAGTTTAATTATAGCGATCATGGAACATGAAACCATTCGTACGACATTGATTCGCGCCAAAGAATTGCGTCGCTTTGCGGAGCCGCTGATTACGATTGCGAAAGAAGATAGCGTAGCGCATCGTCGATTGGTGTTTGATCGATTACGCAATAAAGATGCCGTAAAAAAATTATTTGAGGTGATTGGCCCTGCCAGCAAAGACCGCAAAGGCGGCTATTTGCGAGTATTAAAATGTGGTTATCGTTTTAGTGACAGCGCGCCGATGGCCATCGTCGAGCTCGTTGATAAAGAGATCTTCAAGTCAACCGAGAAAAAAGCTTAATTCTGTCATTTCGGAATTGCTGCGCAGCAGTCACGTCATTCCGGAATCGCGACGCCATTGCGTCGCGATATCCGGAATCCAGAGGGGAATCAACGTGCAGAACTAAAGCGTTCCCTGGATCCCGGATATTTCGCTTCGCGAAATTCCGGGACGACGACTCTCTTTTCCTTGTCGTTCCGGAATTGTTGCGCCAGCAGTCACGTCATTCCGGAATCTACCGTCTTAAAAGTCAATGGTTTTGAACAGTTAAACCGATTAATTCTTGCCAAGTTATGTTGCGCCGTATCATGCTATTTAAAATGCCGGCCATTTTGCGCATAACAGCAACTAGCGCAAGCTTGAAAGGTTTTCCTCTACCGATTAAACGTTCATGCAATGCTTTCATTTTCGTATTATGTCGTATGGCTACAAGTGCCGCCATGTATAATACTTTTCTAACGGTAGATCGTCCACCACGAATATAGCGTTGACCTGTTTTTTTGCCACTATCTCGGTTTAAGGGGGCAACTCCTATCATTTTGGCCACACCTTCTCGCGTAAACTCCCCCAGTTCAGGCATCTCTAATGCCATCGTCTGAGCCGTTACCGGTCCAACGCCTTTAAAGGTCTGCAACAACTGGACGCGCGCCTGTATCTCTTCATTATTTGTCAGCTCAGCATTTATCAGTGTATCTAGCTGGAATAGCTCTTTCTCTATCGACTTGATCATGCGTTTATGTGAACGATGAAGCGTTTGATTTATAAAATCATGACCTTGTCGGCATCTTTCCGCCCGTAGCATCTCTTTGAGTTGATGTCGGCGAGCACTCAGTTCCTGTAATCGCTTATGATCCACGGTTTGTGCCAGCGGATTTGAGACAAAACATAACATAAAATCAGTCCTAAAGATTAAGCCATAACCCCATTATTT
>MGXQ01000061.1:0-7111 GCA_001801405.1 Gammaproteobacteria bacterium RIFCSPHIGHO2_02_FULL_42_13
CGCTCGCGAGGAAGTCAAACAATTTGGTAAAGAACTCTCGGAAAAAGAAAGACAAGAACAAGAAAAACAAGCGCGGGAAAAACTAGAACGGGAAAAACTAGAACGGGAAAAACTAGAACGGGAAAAACTAGAACGGGAAAAACTAGAACGGGAAAAACAAGCGAGAGAAGCCACTACTACAATAGCTCAGTTACGCCAAGAAATGCAAACGCATTGCTCCTGCGCGAAATCCGGTAAAATCATGTTGGATCCTGTTATCGCCTCCGATGGCGAAACCTATGAGCGAGAAGAGATTGAAGAGTGGTATCTTACCCACGACACCAGTCCCAAAACCGGTGAAGTGCAAAGTGATAAACGATTGCTGCCCAATAAAGCGATGGCTAGTTTGCGTGCGTCTTTACTGAAACTGTATCCAGAACTTCTAACCTCCGACCAACTCTATTTTTCGAAGCGCTTGCAACACCAGTTATTGCAAGCCGTTCAGGATGGAGATCTTGATAGGATAACCGCCTGCATTACGCTGGATGAACGATTATTGACTTATCCGTTGGTTGACACTAAGCCTCTTTTGATTTGTGCCCTGGAAAGTCGTCGTTTACCGATATTCACCGCGGTGCTCGAAAAACTCGGCGCGCGCTTTAAGACAGATGGACAAGCGGGCGGGATGGCACTCTTTGACAAGGCGGTCACCGAGCTGGATACCCCCGGAGCACACTTGATCGCTGATCGTTTGGGTTGGAAACAAGCCGAGATTCAACAGGCATTTGTGTTGGCGGTAAACGTAGAAGCGTTAGCCAAAGCGCGGGTTTGTTTAGCGTTAGGAGCTTCTATCGAAGAGGTCATTGAAGGGAGCCGTCCTTTACATCGCGCCATCAAAAACCACCAAGCCGCTTGGGTGACCTTGTATGTGGCTCAAGGGGCTGATTTGAGTGCAGAAGATAAAGACGGTCAACCGGCTTTACACCAAGCCCTTTTGCAAAATGATCTGGAAGTCGCGAGAATTTTATGCACCCGGCCAAGTCCGCATGCGAATCCGGTCAATATCCGAAATAGAGAAGGACTGACGGCACTGCATTTGGCAATTGTCAGAGAAGAAAAATCTTGGGTGGAACAATTGTTGGTACTCAAAGCAGATCCGGAGGCTAAAAAAGCCCCGGAGGAAGATACGGCCTTGTTGCATGCCGTACGAATCAATCAAGTGGATATCGTGTTGGCATTAATTCAGCACGGAGTGAATCTATCGGCCAGGGAGCAAAGAGGCTGCTCAGCGATCCATATCGCTTTTGATCGAAACGCGGATGAAATGATTCGAGTATTAATTGCGCATGGCGTGGATTTAGAACAGCCTGCGCCAGGATCAGGTGATACGGGCTTGTTACGAGCGGTGAGAGCGGGAACATTTGATTTAGTTCCGTTGATGATCGAAAGAAGCAATGCGCCAGCGAATATTCATGCGGTGAATGCAGCAGAAGAGACTGCGTTGCACGTTTGTGCGAGAGGCGGAAATGGGAAATTGAATATCACGATGATGGAATATCTCATCGAAAAAGGAGCAGACGGACATGCGTTAAATGCAGCCGGACAAACGCCCAAAGAAATGGCGATTGCAGCCGGGCATCGAGCGTTTGCAACGGCCTTGATCAGGGCGATGGATCGCTATGAACTGAACATACAATTCGCAGGGGAGCGCGCACGTTTAGCGCAAAGAGAGCAAGAAATACTCGAAAGACAACGGCAGCTGGAAGAACGAATGGAGCAACTATATCGTGGTGCCGGTGCTGGCTCTGCTGGGTTATTTTCGCATTTGCCGGCGGCGGGCGTTTCACGCGATGCCCCTCCAGCGTATCAACCCACGCCGGCTTCTCGCATAGATCGAGCCGATGAAGATAGTGATGAGTCGGCCTATGAGAAAAATCTTGTGTCGGAAAAACCAACGGCCTCCCCTTAAATCAATCATAGCAACTACGCTGGCTTATAAGGCTGCGAAAATGTTTGGAGCGCCACTGCCGCTTCGTTCCAAAAAGTGTAATATGACACATATATTGGAACGAATAAATGTAAATCTAAATGCGTGTCCATAGGCCAGTTTCTGGCTCCTGAGATGTAATATGTCGTGAAAGGGCTTTGTTGCTTGGCCCTCTATCCCTTGTATTGGTTAATTTATATTTTTGCTTTTTCATCTCGATTCCTTTACGATTTAAGAACTTGTTAGGCATTGTATCCTCCGTTGAACTTCTTTTCTGCAAGGATAACGGATGAGCAGATGACACATAATGTTGGTTGTTTTTTGAGCTAAGCAACAAAGCCGAACAGAGGCATTACTAACCAAGGATTTTGGCAGAGGGTTTAGTATCACTAACTTAAAGTATTTCCGCCAGTTTTACTTAACCTACCAGAGTCGAATTGGTCACAAGGCTTGTGACGAATCTGGCAACTTATAAAACCATCACAGAAGAGCAGATTTAACATTATGGCAAAACCGATACAAAACAATAAATCATTCTTCATTCTTTATTGCGAAGCAAATACCTCGCGGCTTGCCGCGAGTACTTTCCGCATGGGGTTTCTAAAGGGGAGAGGCGAATCTCCCCTTTAGTCGCCGTTTGCGCGAATTTACTTCGCGCAGGCGATCAATAAAAGAAATAAAAATACCCCGTCTGCTTGCAGCGGGGATTTTTATTCAGCAAGATTGGGAAATAAACATGTTCGAACAAACATTTAAAAACATTGACGATATTTTACATAAGGACGCAGGTTGTTCTAGTGAGTTGGATTATACAGAGCAAGCTTCATGGATGCTGTTTTTAAGATATCTTGATGATTTAGAACGCGAGCGATCATTAGCCGCAGAACTTGAAAACAAAAGGTACCAATACATCCTAGATGAGCCGTACCGCTGGAGCAGCTGGGCTGCGCCGAAAGATAAACAGGGGAGGTTTGATCATAATCGTGCGCTGACAGGCCATGATCTTATTGAATTTGTCGACGGTAAATTGTTTCCTTATCTAAAATCTTTCAAACACCGCGCAGATAATCCCAACACCATCCAATATAAAATTGGCGAAATTTTTAGTGAAATAAAAAACAAATTGCAAAGTGGTTATTCATTGCGTGATGTGCTTGAAAAAATAGACGAGCTACATTTTCGCTCACAAAAAGACAAACACGAATTGTCTCATCTCTACGAAGCTAAAATTAAAAACATGGGAAATGCTGGGCGCAATGGCGGGGAGTATTACACACCAAGGGCGCTTATTCGCGCCATGGTTGAAGTGGTTCACCCAAAAATTGGCGAAACGATTTATGACGGCGCCGTGGGCAGCGCAGGCTTTTTATGTGAAGCATTTGATTATTTGCGACGTTGTAAAAACCTATCGACAAAAGATTTAAAAACCTTACAAGAAAAAACATTCTATGCCAAAGAGAAAAAATCACTAGCCTATGTGATTGCAATCATGAATATGATTTTGCATGGCATTGAAGCGCCGAATGTGCTTCACACGAACACATTAGCCGAAAATTTAGCCGATATTCAAGAAAAAGATCGTTATGACATTGTGTTAGCCAATCCACCTTTTGGTGGCAAAGAGCGCACAGAAGTGCAACAAAATTTCCCAATTAAAACCGGAGAGACCGCATTTTTATTTTTACAGCATTTTATTAAATCGCTAAGAGCAGGCGGAAGAGCGGCGATTGTTATTAAGAATACTTTTTTGTCGAATACTGATAATGCAGCTATTGCCTTACGCAAGGAATTATTGGAGAACTGCAGCTTACACAGCGTGCTAGATTGCCCTGCCAAAACATTTTTAGGGGCGGGTGTGAAAACTATCGTGTTGTTTTTTACTAAAGGCGAACCCACAAAAAAAATCTGGTACTACCAGCTCGATCCAGGTCGATCACTGGGAAAAACCAATCCATTGAATGATGAAGATTTGAAAGAGTTTGTTGCTTTACAAAAGTCATTTGTGAATTCTGAAAAGTCCTGGTCTATCAAAGTCAGTGACATTGATAAAACCACCTGGGATTTATCGGTTAAAAATCCCAATGGTCAGCAGCAAGAAGAGGTGCGGTCGCCGAAAGATATCATTAAAGAGATTATTACCTTGGACAAGAAAAGCACTAAGGTAATAAAAGAAATCGAGTCATTGTTATGACTATTTTTAAGAGATGCTAAATGAGCAATGCTATAGAAACAAAATCTGTAAGTAAAAATTTTGCAAAAACAAATGCTGTTTTGCTGGAGAATACTGATAGAACAGCTTTGGTTTTTAAACCAGAGATTCATTCTGGTGGAGTAAGGGGAAAATTAATAAGGTATAAAAAAAACAAAAATGAGGATTGGTCTGAAATGGCCAAAGACGATTTCAGGCAACTTCAATTGCATGAAGGCGCATATATGGAGTTGGGAACAGAAGCGTTGCAAAAATTATTTGTAGCAGTAGAAGAAAGAAAAGCCGTTCTCTCTCAAGAAGGGTTTCAATATGGGGAACGACGCTATATCGTAAGTAAACAAGACAATTCTTTAGAGGTAGATGATAAGAACCATAGGCAAATCTTGCAACAAATTCTCGATCAAGATTATTCAGAAGAGTTTTGGGTCATGCTAAATACTTCTAATCCAGGTTTGGCAGATACTTTGTCTGCAGGACATTTACAAATACAGCGTAAAAAAGTTATTCAAAGTTTACGAGATCGTCTCCAAAAGAATTATCATGAAACAAGTGGAAACGACTCATGGCAAAGCTGGATTTATATGCATAATTGGCTTTTTGGTGCTAATTATAGAGAAGCTATTGAAAAGCAGAAGATTAATATAACTGGGGTTATGCCCGATTACTTGTTTCCAACAGCAGACGGTTTTGTTGACATACTCGAAATAAAATTGCCAAGCTTTGAGGTCCTTAAAAAGGATGAGTCACACAAAGGTTCTTGGGCGTGGTCTAAGGAAGCGAATCAAACTGTAGGGCAGGTCGTCACATATCTTAGTGAGATTGATCGTTTTCGACTTGAGATCGAAAGAGAAATTCAAAGAAATTATCAAAAAGAAATTTTAATGTTAAAGCCGAGAGCATATATATTGATCGGTCAAAGTGATAGCTGGGAATCAGAGAAGAGAGAGGGCTTAAGAAAATTAAACCACGCTTTACATGGCGTGGAAATTATAACTTATTCTGATTTGGTAAAAAGGGGAGAGGCTTTTGTTGAGTCATCTGTGGATCTATGAAAAATAATTGGCAAACCAAAAAACTTGGTGAAGTTTGTAGGATTGAAAAAAAACAGAATTCAAGCTTTCTGCCATATGTAGGTTTAGAAGATATTGAATCTAACACCGGAAGGTTTTTAGGCACAACTGAGGTCAGAGAGGTAAAAAGCAATACCTTCTATTTTACATCTTCTCATGTGCTTTATGGCCGCTTACGGCCTTATTTAAATAAAGTTTTTTTACCTGAATTCGATGGGCACTGCTCAACTGAAATCTTTCCGATTATCCCTAATAATCTATTGGATAGAAAGTTTCTATTTTATTGGCTTACAACAAACGAAACAGTTGACAAAATTAACTCTACTTGCACTGGGGCTAGAATGCCACGTGCTAATATGAATGAAGTGATTGATTTTGAAATTCCAGTGCCACCAATCCAAGAACAAAAACGCATCGTTGCCATTCTTGACCAAGCCTTTGCCGATATCGAAAAACTCCGCGCGAATACGGAAAGGAATTTAAAAAATGCCCGTGAGTTGTTTGAGAGTTATGCTAAAAAAGTTCTTTTTTCAACTGCAAGAGGATGGATTGAATCAACTATTGGTAAAGAGTGCAATTTGATGACGGGCGGCACACCTAGTAAAACAGAAAAGAAATACTTCGATAATGGAACTATAAGGTGGCTAGTTTCTGGTGATGTGCATAAGGGAATAATTGAAGATTGTGAAGGTAGAATTACTAAATTAGGGTTGGCTAATTCGAATGCTAAGTATTTACCGACTAACTCCGTAGTTATTGCCTTAAATGGTCAGGGGAAGACGAGAGGAACAGTTGCATTGTTAAAAGTGGAAGCGACATGTAATCAGTCAATAGTGAGCATTTTTCCAAAAGAATCATCAGGCATTTTTTCAGAATATATACTTTTAAATCTTCAAAGTAGATATAATGAAATTAGGAAAATGACTGGAGATTCCGGCAATGATAGGCGTGGTTTGAATATGCCTTTGATTAGATCAATTAAAATATCATTTCCCAGTAGCTATGAAGAGCAGCAAAATATGATAAGAAAATTGACTATATTAAAAGAATTAAATAATGACCTTGTTCTTAGATATCAAGAAAAAATTAATTATTTGGATCAGTTAAAAAAATCTATTTTACAAAAAGCCTTCACCGGCCAACTAACTAAACACGAGGTGACGGTATGAATGAGCAACGTGATATTGATTTGATTAATGATCTTTTAGCCCATGAAGCTGAGCTGCCTTGGCTGGAATTTAAAAAAGATAATATCGACAAACAAGTAATTGGAAAACTTTGCTCAGCGCTGTCCAATGGCGCACGTTTAGTAGAACGCGATTTTGGATATGTTATCTGGGGTGTAGATGATAGCAGTCACAAAATAATAGGAACTCAATTTGATCCAGATACTGAAAAAGTGAGCAACCAGGGATTGCAAATTTGGCTGGCGCAACAGTTAAAGCCGAATATTGCATTTCATTTTAAAATTATTAACCATCCACAAGGGCGAGTAGTCTTATTAGAGATTCCAGCAACAATAACCGCCCCTGTCGCATTTAATGATATCCCTTATATTCGCATTGGCAGTGCAACTCCTAAGCTTTTAGATCATCCTCATCACTATGCGCGGTTAATTGAGTGTTTGCGTCCTTACACATGGGAGCAGGGTATTGCAAAACAATATGTAACGAGCGAGGAAATATTGCAGCTAATAGACTACACGGCTTATTTTCGTTTAACCAAACAACCGCTACCTGATAATCGCTCTAGCATTTTTGAAAAATTAGAAGCAGATCGATTGGTTATTCATGATGTAGGGGAAAAATGGAATATTACCAATCTTGGTGCTATTTTATTTGCTGCTGATCTCAACCAATTTAGTGG
>MGXQ01000061.1:7135-12116 GCA_001801405.1 Gammaproteobacteria bacterium RIFCSPHIGHO2_02_FULL_42_13
TAAGGGAGTTCGTTTAATTGCCTACAGCGGAAAAGACAAGGCGTCACAAGTGACGCATCGGCATGATGGTCGGAAAGGGTACGCGGCCGGTTTTGAAGGGCTGATTGATTATATTAATAATATTCTTCCTGTGAATGAGCATATAGGTGATGCCTTGCGAGAAGAGCACCCGCTCTTTCCTAAACTAGCCATTCGGGAGTTAGTTGCTAATGCGTTGATTCATCAAGATATGACAGTGAGTGGTGCTGGCGTACAAATTGAATTGTTTAGCGGCCGCATTGAAATCACCAATCCGGGAAAATCGTTAATTGATTCAGATCGAATGATTGACTTGCCGCCGCGATCCCGTAACGAAATGCTCGCATCATTAATGCGGCGTATGGGGTTATGTGAAGAACAAGGCAGTGGATTAGATAAAGTTATAGTTGAAGTTGAACTGTTTCAATCGCCACCTCCACTGTTTCGTGAAGCGGATAATTCAATGCAAGTTATTCTTTATGCTCCAAGAACATTTGCCAACATGACGCCTGATGAACGAGTTAGGGCGTGTTATCAGCATGCAGTATTGAAATATTTGGCTGGAGAGCGTATGAAGAATTTGAGCTTATGTAAGCGCTTTGGTATTGATAAGCAAAATGCAGCCCAAGCAACTGGGGTTATAAAAAGTGCCCAAAAGAGCGGTTTGATTAAACCGGCAGAAACAGATAGACCAAGAACGGGGTATATACCGTGGTGGGCTTAAATTTCTTGATTGGTTTTTTATTTTTAAAGGAGGTTTCCTGCCAGTTTTATGAAAATCGCTTTAAAAACAACGTGTTATGCTTATTTTTTTTCTTAATCGGTTCTTGATTTTGAATGGATGATTGGTTATGAATGAAGCAGATACAAGAGCAAATTTGATTGATCCCAAACTCCTGGTGGTGGGTTGGAATACTATTGATCATAGCTTTATACGTCGCGAAATGATTTGCCCTGGTTGCATTATTCCGGGTGGTATGCGTGGCAAAGGGCTGGCCTGTGATTATGTATTAATTTATCGCAATAAAAGATTAGCGGTAATTGAGGCGAAAAAAGAAAGCTTATCGTATACCGAAGGGGTTCGGCAGGCGAAAGATTATGCCGAGCGCTTACAGTGTCGGATTGCCTATGCAACCAATGGTCATGAAATTTATCAAATCGATTTAAAAACAGGCGAAGAAAAACTCGTTGATGCGTTTTTATCGCCCGAAGCGCTATGGGCACTCACCTTTGATGAGCAACAAGAACCCGAATTTACAACGGATTGGCGAAAGCGATTTGCTGACATCCCACTTGAAACTAAAGGCGGTAGCTGGCAATCACGTTATTATCAAGATAATGCGATCCAAAATGTATTAGAAGCCATTGCAAAAGGGCATGATCGCATTCTATTGACCATGGCAACGGGTACCGGCAAAACATCAGTGGCTTTTCAAATTGCCTGGAAATTATTCCAAAGCCGTTGGAGCTTAAACAATCGACTTAATCAAGATGCACATGTGAGTAGACCGCGCATTTTATTTTTAGCGGATCGTAATATTTTAGCCAACCAAGCTTTTAACGATTTTTCGCCGTTTGGTGATGATGCCATTATCCGCATTGCGCCCAATGAAATTAAAAAGCACGCGCGTGTTCCGAAAAATGGCAGTGTTTTCTTTACCATTTTTCAAACCTTTATGAGTGGCAGAAATGAAAGTGGCGAACCTACACCATACTTTGGTGATTATCCGCAAGACTTTTTTGATTTTATTGTGATTGATGAGTGTCACCGTGGCGGTGCTAATGATGAAAGTACTTGGCGGCAAGTATTAGAATATTTTTCGCCAGCGGTGCAATTAGGCTTAACTGCAACGCCAAAGCGCAAAGATAATGTCGATACCTACGCTTATTTCGGTGAGCCGGTTTATATCTATACCCTAAAGGAAGGCATTAACGATGGTTTTCTAACGCCGTTCAAAGTGTATCCGATTATTGGCACTATGGATGAATATGTCTATACGCCTGGCGATGGGCTGGTGATTCAAGGTGAACCTGAAACAGGACGATTATATACAGAAAGTGATTTTAACCGACTTATTACAATATCAGAGCGTGAAGAAAAACGCGTTCAATATTGGATGGATCTTATAAATCCACAGGATAAAACATTGGTTTTTTGTGCGACACAAGAGCATGCAGGGTTGGTGCGCGATTTGATTAACCAATATGCGGTAAAAAAAGGCTGGACGACAAATACAAGTTATTGTGTACGTGTTACCTACAATGATGGCAGCGCAGGTGAAGTGGATTTAAAGACATTTCAAGACAATGAAAAGACTATCCCAACCATAGTAACCACATCTCGTAAACTGTCGACAGGTGTTGACGCACGCAATGTTCGCAATATCGTTTTGATGCGCCCTTGTAATAATATGATTGAATTTAAGCAAATCATTGGTCGAGGCACACGCTTATTTGATGGAAAAGAGTTTTTCACAATTTTTGATTTTGTTAAAGCGCATTATAATTTTGCTGATCCTGAGTGGGATGGTGACCCAATCGAGGTAACATCATCTGATATAAACCGAAGAAATGATTTTATCGTTGCCGAACCTAAACCGGAACCTTATGGCATTACTGATTCTATAGAAGAACCCAGGTCAGAAAAAATAAAAATTAAACTCAGCGATGGTAAGGCGCGACAAATTAAACATATTTCATCAGTCATGTATTGGAGTCCAGAAGGAAAGCCAATTACTGCGCGTGAATTTGTTGAGCGCATGTTTGACGATTTACCCCGCTTTTTTAAAAATGAAGATGAGCTGCGTAAGATTTGGCAAAATCCAGATACCAGAGAGAAGCTCTTATACGAATTATCCAATGCAGGCTATGATCATGACAAACTTAGCAGTATGCAACGTCTTATTGAAGCGGAGAATAGTGATATTTATGATGTACTAGCTTATATAGCTTATAATTCTGATGTTCTAACTAGAAGCGAGAGAGTAGAGCGAGCAACCCCAGTTATTCACCATCTATTTAATGGTCAGAAACAACAGGAATTTGTTGATTTTGTTCTTAGTAGATATATTGTTGACGGTGTAGAAGAGCTTTCACCACAAAAAATGCGCACATTATTAGAGTTAAAATACCACACGGTTAGCGATGCTACAGAGTTATTTGGTTCAACGAATAAAATACGTGATACTTTCGTCGGTTTCCAACAATATCTATATCAGCCAAGAGAGGGGCAAATAATTTGAATCAGTTGCTTGCAAAGTCCAATTATCTTTTGTATCGGCTTTGTTGCTTAGTCCTCCATCTCTTGCATTGCGTCAATTTTTTAAATTTTACAACTTTCAGGCATTAAGTTTTTTCTGCGATAAAGTGAATTAAGATTGTTTAAATCATAATACCACTTGGTTTTGAATGGTCTCGATGTTTCGTAGTCGGAGGTTCGACTCCTTTTCTCGGCACCATCGCTTTAACCAAAGCCAAACCATCTCCCTCCTGGGCGCACAGAAGGATCTGCTTTAGGCTGTCCATCGGCAGGGCGGCTTGTGTCAACTTTACCTGCGCCAAATGACCAACCAGAAAAAGACCGCTGTCGATCGGCAGCTGCTTGTCTTTCTTGTCTTTGACGCATCAATTCCTCTACGCTCATGCCAAATTCATGTCGAAATTCTGTTTCCTGTTTTCTGCGCTCTTCTAATGCTTCTCGCGTTTTTTCCTCAAGCTCCGCTCGTGTCATCGGTTCTGTAAGCTTAGGATAGGAAGCTGTTACTGCACTTTTTCCAAATTTATCTCGAAATTCTGCTTCCTGTTTTCTGCGCTCTTCTAATGCTTCTCGCGTTTTTTCCTCAAGCTCTGCTCGAGATAGTTTCCCTGCTGCAGTTTCTGGTGATGGGCGGGGCATAATTGTATCTCCTCTAATCAAATATCACTAAATCTTGATGTCTAAGGCTTTTTCACAGAATATTCTGTTACCGCTAGTTCGTCTTTTTCTTCTATTTCCTTAATTTTCTTTTCTTCATACTGTATCCATTGCTGTTTATTACAGTATGTTTGAAGCATTTTCTCTGCAAAGTCTAATTGCTGCTTTGCAATATTTTCTTTTTCTAGCCATTTTTTCAGCAGCGCTCCTAAGTTTGCTTTAGTCATCTCATTTTCTGCTCTATCCTTCTCGTTTTTCTTTTTTTCTTCATCTACAGAGATTTTATATAATGTCAAAACTCCTCCACCAATACCTGTTGCAATAATTGCTGCCATTTTTGTTGAACGAGCTGTTATTTGTGCTGCGCGTATTTGGCCGTAGGCTTGCCATATTCCTTGTTTTACCTGCGCTTCAGTAGGTGTAACATCCAATATTGAGTCTAAATGTAGAGGCCGCGGGGATAAGTTTAATACATCTAATTTACGAAAAGGTAGCTTACAAAAAAATTTCCACGCGATCTTTGACATAATTTAATTCCTATAGACGAAAACATTGTACCATAAAAAATGAGAATCAATATCCAAAATCCTCCACCAAAAGTAAAATTCACATGGCCAGTCTAACCTAATGGTTATTTTTTTAGTTGTTCAGCGCTCTGTAAGGCTATTTCTAAAACAAGTCCTCTGGTTTAAGGCTCGTTTTTTACTCAATAGTGAATATTCACTGATCGCGAGCCATATCTCTCCTGCGCGCTTTCGGGTCGCCTTTAATTTTACATGTCTGACTTTTTCCTTCTGTGTTAATCGGTAATTAATATCGGTGGCCCTTGCGATAAGGCGAATAAACGTTCTCGGATAAGTTGCAACATTACCGTTATCTTAGGGAAAAGTAACGCATTCACGCCGGATGATCAAACAATTTCCCTGCTTGCGTCATTCACTGACAACAGAGGAAATGGACATGAACCGGCTTGGTTTAAAGTAAGAAATCTCCGCTGCTTGCAGCGGAGACAAGGGCGCTGGGGAGTCCAGAGGGGAGCAATGCAATGCT
>MGXQ01000061.1:12135-18048 GCA_001801405.1 Gammaproteobacteria bacterium RIFCSPHIGHO2_02_FULL_42_13
CAGGTAAGCCAAAATCATCCGTTAAAGCAACGGTGTTTTGTGGCATCAATGTTTGTAGTCGTTTTATTAAATAATCATTATGTGCGCCGCCGCCGCAGACTAAAATTTCAGCTTTGGGTAAGAGTTTTTTAATGCTGTCGCTGATAGTAATGGCGGTGAGCTCGGCGAGCGTGCATTGTATGTTTTCTGCTGTCATCCCCGCGGACAAAACCAGCGGGATCCATTTTAAATTAAATTTTTCACGCCCCGTACTTTTAGGCGCTGGTAATTTAAAATAAGGATCTGCTAATAATTTCTTGAGCAATGTTTTATTGACAGTGCCACTGGCTGCCCATTGTCCGTCTTTGTCAAAGGCAACTTGTTTATGCTTGCTGATCCACGCATCCATCAATGTATTGCCGGGACCGATATCAAATCCTAATATAAAATTAGGATCATTTGCTTTTAATACGGTCATGTTTGCGATGCCGCCGATATTTAAAATGACGCGATCTGTTTTGTCGCTATGAAAAACCACGCGATGAAATGCCGGTGCCAGCGGCGCGCCTTGCCCACCCTGCGCCATATCTTTGCGGCGAAAATCGGCGACAGTGGTAATGTCGGTGCGGGCAGCAATGATGTTTGGGTCGCCAATTTGTAATGTAAACTTTAAATCTGGGCGATGTCGAATGGTTTGGCCGTGGCTACCGATGGCAATAATATCTTTTGAAGAAACTTGCGCTTTTTGTAATAAAGATAATGTTGCGTTTGCAAAGAGTTCGCCGACTAAAATATCCGCTTCGCTGAGTCGATTAATTTCGTTGTCATCCGGATGACATAATTTGGAGAGTTCAGTTTTTAAAGACAACGGCATTTCATGCTTATGTGTTGCGATTATCTTGGGTAATATATTGGCGTTGTCGACTAACACTGCATCAACGGCGTCCATGCTTGTGCCGGACATGAGGCCTATATATAAATTTTTCATCGGCTATCCTGAAATGTTATTCAGTTGTGTAATCATTTTATTGGCGTAAGCTAAAAAAGCTGTTTTTTCTGATGTTGGAATGGGTTGCGCTTGTGGAAGTTTAACGGTCATCGGATCATAATGCACGCCGTCGATACGAAATTCATAATGTAGATGGGCGCCATCTGCTAACCCTGTGTGCCCAACATATCCAATGACTTGTCCTTTTTTAACGGGACTACGCGTATGAAAGTGCGGCGAAAATTTTGACATATGCGCGTATAAGCTGCTGTAATGTTCGCCGTGTTGAATGATGATCGCGTTGCCATAGCCGCCTTTTCGACCGCGGAAGGTAATGATGCCATTGCCAGATGCTTTAATGGGTGTACCGGTTGGTGCGGCAAGATCAACACCTTCGTGAGGGCGAACGATATGTAAGATGGGATGCATGCGATTGGAATTAAATGGAGAGCTGACATATTTATAGTTTAGCGGCGTGCGTAAGAATGTTTTTGCTAAATTTTCTCCCGTTGGAGTGTAGTAACCAATAGAGCTATCACTGTTTTGATATTGAATGGCAATATATTTTTTTTGATGCGTGATAAATTCGGCAGCCAGGATATTGGCGGAGGGAGATGCTTTGCCATCAATATAGGGCTGACTGTATATAATAATAAATTTGTCACCCGCTTGAACTTGATGCGAAAAATCAATATCCCAACTAAAGATGTTTGTAAATTCTGCAATAAGATTATCAGATATATTCGCGGTACTTGCCGCTTCTGATAAAGAAGATTGAATAATCCCGTTGGCGCTTTTTAATTTTGTGCTGACTTGTTGGGTGATAATGGTTGCGGTCGGCGGTGCATTTTTTGGATATATAATTTCTAAATATTGCGTGTCGCTATTTTTATAAATTAATTTTTCCAGCGTGTGATCGGGTGTGGTGAGGACATAAATATGTTGATTGGGTTTCAGTTGAGCTAATAGAGATTGCGCATTTTGGAGTGCGATGGTTTTGTAATAGTCGCCGGATGAAACACCGGCGCGTTTTAACAACGTGAAAAGTGTTTCTTTGGGTTTGACCGTGAGGGTTTCCCACGGAGCTTGTTCTGCTTCGCTGAGAAGCGTATAGGTCGGCGCGTTGCTAAATAATGAGGCAAGCGAAAATGGATTGAGATAGTAATGAATACCAAAAATGGAAATGATAATAATAACCAGCGCCCAGAGTGCGAATTGGAGTGGGTGAAAAAAATGATTACTGTTCCGTGTATCGTCTTCTTTGTGGTCCATAAATGTTCGTCATTGCTGCTGATGAAGATAGGTACCTTAACTTTTGCCGCTGTCCGGGTCAATTATTTATTTGAGTTCATGTGGATATATCAGTATGATTTGGCAATAAATCAATCTAAATCAATCGATTGACAAGGAGTAACTATGGGTGCGGTTGATAAGGCAATGGCAGCGATCAAAAAAGGTGCAGATGAGATCTTGTTGGAATCTGAGCTTGTTAAACGCTTGGAGGAGGGTAAACCCTTGCGCATCAAAGCGGGGTTTGATCCGACTGCGCCCGATCTACATCTGGGTCATACGGTGCTCATCAATAAATTGCGTCAGTTTCAAGACCTGGGTCATGATGTTCTATTTTTGATCGGTGACTTTACGGCACGAATTGGTGATCCTACTGGTCGCAATGTGATGCGCAAGCCATTAACGGAAGCAGAAATCAAGCAAAATGCCAAAACATATTGTGATCAGGTGTTTAAGATTTTGGATAAGAAAAAAACGCAAGTCATGTTTAATTCAGAATGGATGAGTAAACAAAGCGCCGCGGATATGATTCGCTTGGCATCGACATATACGGTCGCACGCATGTTAGAGCGCGATGATTTTAATAAACGTTATACCAGTGGTCAGCCGATTGCGATTCATGAATTTTTATATCCACTTATTCAAGGATATGACTCGGTGGTGATGAAAGCGGATGTTGAGCTGGGCGGTACAGATCAAAAATTTAATTTATTGATGGGTCGCGAATTGCAAAAAGAACAAGGTCAAACACCGCAGGTTATATTGATGATGCCGCTTTTAGAAGGCTTAGATGGCGTGCGAAAAATGTCAAAGTCGTATGATAATTATATTGGTATTACGGATGCGCCAGACGATATGTTTGGAAAACTCATGTCGGTCTCTGATGAGTTAATGTGGCGTTATTTTGATTTATTAAGTTTGCGTTCACCTGGCGATATTCGTCGGCTTTACGAATCCGTTGAGCAGGGTGCAAATCCGCGCGATGTTAAATTCGAATTAGCAAAAGAAATTGTCGCGCGTTTTCATGATGATGCAGCGGCGAAGCAGGCGCATCAAAATTTTATTGCGCGCTTTCGCCGCGGTGAAGTGCCCGAGGATATTCAAGAGATAACATTGTCGGCGGATGAGCGGAGTGGTTTGCCCATTGCAAATTTACTTAAAATGGCTGGTCTGGTGTCGAGCACATCAGATGGTATTCGTATGATAAAACAAGGGGCGGTCAAAATGGATCAAACACGTCTTGAGCAAGCAAATTTGCGCATTGCCGTGGGTGAAACGCATGTATTTCAAGTAGGCAAACGACGATTTGCAAAAGTAACGGTAAAATAAATGACGCCACATGTTTTTAAAATAAAAGGTATGGATTGCGCGGAAGAAGTTAAACTTTTAAAGCGCGCATTAGCTAAATATATTTCAAATGAAAATCAATTAAATTTTAATCTCATCGATGAAAAATTAACGGTCGATGTCGATGAGGTGACAGAAGCAGAGTTGATGACGGTTATTGCCAAGACGGGCATGAAAGCGGTGCCGTGGACAACGCATGTATTAAAAGCCGATAAAGCCGATGCATTTTGGGCGCATCACGGTCGTGTATGGATGGCGATATTGAGCGCGGTATCTTTATTGATGGGTTATGTGGTGCATGGATTGGATCATGGGTTTGTTTATGCGTTGATGGGGCCGGAGACAACTGCGTTAGCGTTACCGCTTAACGCAATGGTTTTTTATGTTGTCGCGATTCTTGCCGGGGGTTGGTTTATTTTTCCGAAGGCGTGGTATTCATTGCGTCACTTGCGTCCGGATATGAATCTATTGATGACGATTGCGGTGATAGGCGCTGTGCTGATTGGCAAATGGTTTGAAGCGGGCGCGGTGGCGTTTTTATTTTCCGTGGCGGTGTTGTTAGAATCTTGGAGTGTTGGGCGTGCACGTCAAGCGATTCGCGCATTATTGGTGTTGGCGCCAAGTACAGCGCGGATTATTAAAGGCAATGATTTTGAAGATGTGCCGATTGAAAACGTTGAGGTTGGTGCGATTGCACTCGTGCGTCCCGGTGAAAAAATTCCGCTTGATGGCAAAATTTTAAAAGGTTCTACCCATATCAATCAAGCACCGATTACCGGTGAATCGATGCCGGTGTCTAAAAAAGAAAATGATGAGGTTTATGCGAGTACGATCAATGGTGAAGGCGCGATTGAGATGCGAATTACAAAATTATCTCAAGATACAACGCTCGCGCGCATCATTAAACAAGTTGAAAATGCTCAAGAAAATCGTGCAGCATCCGAGCAATGGGTTGAAGTGTTTGCGCGATATTACACGCCCATCATGATGTTATTGGCGATTGCGATTGTCGTAATTCCGCCGCTTGTATTTGGCGCATCTTGGTCGCGTTGGTTTTATGAAGGCTTAGTGATTTTAGTGATTGCGTGTCCTTGTGCGCTCGTGATTTCAACGCCGGTGAGTATTGTGGCCGGGTTAAGTACTGCGGCGCGGTTTGGCGTGTTAATTAAAGGCGGTGCTTATTTGGAATTGCCGTCAAAGTTAAGAGCGATTGCGTTTGATAAAACGGGTACGTTAACGAAAGGCAAGCCCGACGTGCAGCAAGTGATTCCGCTCAATGATCATTCTGAACAAGATTTATTGCAGGTGGCAGCCGCCTTAGAAATGAATAGTGAGCATCCCATTGCCCGCGCGATTTGTGCTCGCGCAAAAATTTTTCCGCCACTCGCGTCAGAAAAATTTCAATCGCTCAAAGGCAAAGGTGCCGAAGGATATGTTAATGGCAAATTATATTGGATTGGCAGTCATCGATTGTTGCACGAAAAATTAAATGAAGAAGAAGCTAACGCTGCATGTGATGAGGCTGCTTCATTAGAAGCGGCGGGTCAAACCGTGGTGATCATGGGTCGCGATGATCATGCGTGTGGCTTAGTGGGCATTGCGGATACGGTGCGTGAACAAAGCAAAGCCGCGATGCAGATGCTTAAGCAAGCCGGTGTCGAAAAATTATTGATGTTAACTGGCGATAACGAAGGAACCGCCAAAGTGATTGCGGCGCAAGTCGGTGTCGATGAATTCAAATCTGAATTGTTGCCCGAAGATAAAATTGCGCAAATCAAATTTATGCTAGAACAATACAAAATGGTCGCCATGGTCGGTGATGGTGTCAATGATGCGCCAGCAATGGCGTTGTCATCGCTCGGTATTGCCATGGGCGCGATTGGAAGTGATGCGGCAATTGAGACGGCGGATATTGCGCTGATGACCGATGATCTGACGAAAATTCCTTGGTTAATCCATCTATCCAAACGTACATTGCGTATTATCAAGGAAAATATTGTTTTTGCCGTAGGTCTCAAAGCCGTATTTTTGGTCTTGGCCATAATGGGCATCGCGACTCTCTGGATGGCCATCGCGGCCGACATGGGCGCCTCGCTCTTGGTGATTTTTAATGGGTTGCGGTTGTTGCGTGTGCGAGTCTAATGTGAGTGGAGCTGTTTTTTTTCAATTCATCCTTCATACCTCATTCAAACTGTAGCTTATGTACTTCTCCGCAGCGGACTCTTCTGTTAAAGGCATCATATGAAGGCCATCCATATCCCTCCTTGAGTGAGTAGAGGCTTCAGTCAGTGGTAAAGCGCTCAAATTGC
>MGXQ01000062.1 GCA_001801405.1 Gammaproteobacteria bacterium RIFCSPHIGHO2_02_FULL_42_13
TGGCTTCGTTGGCAGTGTTTTGAGGCCAAAATCGATCTCAAAAATATAGGGAGCTCTCTTGAGGCTATCCAAGTGGGGGAACAACCCTGATTGATCAATTTCCCCAGCAGATAACGCTCGGTTAATGTTAGCTAAGTCCATGATTATTCACTAAAAATATTATTTAACGTTACGAACGTTAGTATAGCTAACGTTCATAACGTTAGCAAGTGATTGTTTGTGAATAAAAAAGAGAGGGTTCAACAACTCGGCCGCAAGCGGCCGAGATTGTTTCCTTAATTGATTTCGCCTGCGCGGGAAACCCGCGCGAACGGCTCCTCTCGGGGAGCATTGCATTGCTCCCCTGTAGTAACGTAGCCTGGGTGGAACGAGCAAAGCGAGTGAAACCCAGGGTCTTCATCCTGGGTTTCGCTTCGCTTCACCCAGGCTACACTTGCTAACGGCTTTTAAAGTTCTTCTCTTTCTTCTGCTTGCATACCCTCTTGAACGAATACCCCATAAAATCATTTCGGGCTCATTCGGGCTCATAATGTTTCCATTTGAAATCTTTCGCTTTGCGCATTATCTGTTTCCTTCCTAGCAAATTTTGTGAGATTATACCGTTAATCTGGTTTTAACGGTTAATTTTTGCAACGGAACCGGAAAAACCCTAGTTTTTGTGTATTTAAACGCGAGTTCCGGAACTCGCGTTTTAAGATTTCCTTAAGATTTGTCTGCTAATTTAAAACTTATCAGCAACTTGCGTTTTAAGGGCGGCATCATGCCAAAATATTTTACAATTTATTTTTCTTCTTCTGATGCTTTTAACGACCCTCGAGCAGCCGCAGCGGCAACACTTCTTTTTGAGAGAACAACGCAAAAAGTCTATTTAAAAAATACTTTTCACCAAGTGCCCGACTCCGATGATCAGGTTCAATTTACACAGACCTTGTTGAGAAAAGCGAGTGATACGCAAGTCTGTTTCTTGGTTGTTGGTGATAAAGTATATGGGGAGGGTAGTTTTGGTCAGGTTGTTTCTGTGCCATTTTATTTTTATTTGACAGAAAAACTGCAATTACAACGCTCAAATTATGTCGTCAAAATACAACGGGCGCATCCAGAGACTCATGAAGAGGCTCGATCATTTAATAGACGATATGGGGTTTATTTATCCATGGAGGATGACGGGCGCCATTACATGGTGATGAATTATTTGGGTGAGTCGCTCGAGTATTGTCATATAGCAACCCGTGCTTTCGAAGAGCGTGCTGCAATTTCGCTTGCGTTGGCGAATGAACTTCAACGCGTTCATCAAACCGGTAAAATTCATCGTGATCTTAAGCCGCAAAATATTCTTTATGACAAAAAGCGTCATGTGGTTTTTATCATTGATGATGGATTAGCAATTTCATTAGAAGAACTAAATCGCAGTCCGGATAAAAGAAGGGCGGGCACGCCGACCTATATTGCGCCTGAGTTATTTTCTCGTTCTGCTGTGATTACTTTTGCTTCTGATATTTATTCACTTGCGGGTGTTTTTGCTGATATTTGGGGCGCAAAGAGCTCATTGCATTACAAAGATCCATATTATCGGGCTCATGATCGCGCTTCTTGGGAAAGAATGGCGAAAGAGCGATTTAGCTTAAGTGGCTATTTAACGAATTTTCCTTTGTCAGAGTCCCCTTATCTTCTTGCGTTTGATTTGCCTAAAGCATTAATCTATCTGATTAATGCCATGCAAGATCCAGCGCCCGAAGAAAGGGTTTCGCTTGAATTTATTTTTCGGTTTTTTGCTTTGATACCGCAACTAAAGCATGTCTATGAGGAATTTGATGCTCCTTTTCGAGAAGCGATGAAAAGATTGGTGGCGTTAATGCGGCCAGTTGCGACAGCGGAATTTATTGTGTTGTTAGAGCAGGAAAGTTTGAGCTTTGCTAAAATTGGCCTGGTTAAAGCGCGGTTAAATCAAGACGCCACTATTTTTAAAAGAGAAAGCGATTCGTTTTGGCAGGTTTTCTCGTTTCTTTTAAAAAGTTTTTTTGAATCATTTGAGCTGATTAATCATTATGATCGCACCGCGCACTCATTTACTGATGCGCCGCTTGATTTGACTTATGACGTAGAAAAATTGCAAAAGCTGGAAGAAAAAATTCAAGAATTTCTCTTGCTGTTTGAACAGATGAAAGCATTACGCTCGCAACTGCCTGTTGTGTTTTTGAAAGAGACTCAGTTTGAACATTTATGTGTAGGGTTTTTAAAGCAGCAGTGGATGAGTGCTGCCTCATTTTCTGCTGATATTTTAGCAATCGGCAATCAAAGAGTCAGATTTTATTCTGATTTTCGAGAGGAAGTGAGAAGAGTGATTGGCTGTATTGCGCCTATTTTTCGAAGCGAGATTTTTCTGCTGCAGGGGAGTCAAACCGTGCAAGAAATGCTGGAGATAGTTGGAACAAGACTTCAGCTGTATTATGCTCATTCTCGAAGAGCACAGCTATTTTTAACTTTGTTGCCTATTCTGCGCGGATTATTTGCGCAATATCAAGAGGCAGATAGACAACTCTGGCATGATGTCTCTGCTCAAGAGAGGATAGAGACGGCTCTTCGCAGAACAAAACAGTTTGTTGATCTCATTATCTCTCTACTGCAATTCTATAAACAGGAGAAGCCAGGCCGCGCTTTAATAACGATACTTTTACCAGAGATGCAGGATATTTTAAATACGGCTTTTATGACGCCCACTGATTCTCGATTTCCTCCTGCTCAATTTCGAACAAATGTAGAGCGCTATTACAGGGTTTATTCGCAGTTTTGTGCGCTCTTTCAGCAAAGCATTGGCAATATTCGATTTGTTTTAAACTGCTTTCAACCGCTTGATGTCCTGCCACTGTTATCAACCATTAATCATCAGACGTTATTGCCACTTCAAAAATTAGAGGAAATTAAAAATTTTCTTCATCATCACGAGCTGTATCTGCATCACGATGAGCGATATGAGCAATTTAGGTCGTTTGCGCAAACAGTGAGAAATTTTTTTAGTACTTATCGCTATTTTTCTTTTAAAGAATATTATGCAGCATCTTCTGAGTGCGATCCTTTTCAGTTAGCGCAATTAAGGCAGTTGAATCGTGAGCTATTAGCGACAGTGGAGTTTTGCAGACTTACCGCTGAGAATCTTCATCGAGTAAAAGCGCGTATTGATCAGGAGGGCTTTCGTTCTCTTCAAAATGCAGGGATTGTGCAGATGCGAGGGATTATTGGGCAGGGGGGTTCAATTTTTTTTCAGATGCGTGAGTTACGAAGAGTGGCTCAATCTCGTTTAGAACATCCTCTTTCATTCCTTTTTGAGCATGGTCTTTTTTCGCCGAAGCGTCCTTCAAGTGTTCACAATTTCTACCAGGAATTAGCGCGTGATCGATTGATTTGTGGGTTCTGTCAATTCTGAGTCCGATCTCTCGTTAATTTGGATTTTCAAACTTCTGCATGAACAATGTAAAATACCCCGTCCGCTTGCGGCGGATATTTTTATTTTAAATTTGTTTACAAAAACCCATAAAACCATAAAACTTTGCAAGGAACTGGACAAAACAAAAAATCTGCGGCAAAATGCTATCACTATAAAACATTATTAAGGTGCTCAACGTGGATATCAGAAAAATCAAAAAAATCATCGACTTGATGAAAAAAGAACCACAAGTTAACGAAATCGAGATCCATGAAGACAAAGAGATGGTACGCATCAGCCAGTCTTGCCTAACCGGCCAGCAACCAGAAACTACGTACAGCACCCCCCTGGTTCAAATGACCTCCCCCACTCAAGAACCCGCCGAAAAACACAATATTGAGAATAAACATACCGTCAACTCCCCGATGGTCGGCACGTTTTATACCGCCCCCACCCCCGGCGCCAAACGCTTTTTTGAAATCGGCGAACGCGTCAATGCAGGCGATGTCATTTGCCTGATCGAGGCAATGAAAACCTTTAACCAAATTGAAGCGGACAAAACCGGCATCTTATCCGCCTGCTTAGCGGACAATGGGCAACCGGTCGAATATGGGCAGCCATTGTTTGTGATAGAGGATTAAATAGTGTTGCGCGATCATTCCTCTCTTTTTCAGACCTTTTAAGAGCATAACAACATGTTAAAAAAAGTACTCATCGCCAACCGAGGTGAAATTGCATTACGCATCTTACGCGCCTGCAAACAACTCGGCATTCAAACAGTCGCCGTGCATTCCACTGCGGATAAAAATTTAATTCATGTGAGACTGGCCGACGAATCGGTTTGCATCGGCCCACCGCCCTCCAACCAAAGCTACTTGAACATTCCAGCCATCATCACCGCTGCAGAAATCACCAACGCCACCGCCATTCACCCCGGCTATGGCTTTTTGTCCGAAAATGCCGATTTTGCTGAACAAGTTGAACAAAGCGGCTTTATCTTTATCGGCCCGACAGCCGACACGATTCGCGCGATGGGCGATAAAATCACCGCCATACAAACCATGCAGAAACTCGGCATCACCGGCATACCGGGCTCACACGGTGCTATAACGGGGGACGAACGCGCCAATATCGCCATGGCTGAAGAAATCGGCTATCCCGTTCTTATTAAAGCAACTGCCGGCGGCGGCGGACACGGCATGCGCGTCGTTCGCTCTGAAAAAGAACTCACTCACGCCATTGCCATCACACAAGCTGAGGCCAAAGCCGCCTTTGGCAACGAAACGGTTTACATGGAAAAACTCTTGGAAAACCCGCGCCATATCGAAATTCAAATTTTATCGGACGGCCAAGGCAATGCAATTTATTTAGGCGAACGCGATTGTTCCATGCAACGCCGTCATCAAAAAGTATTAGAAGAAGCGCCGGCCCCCGGCATCACACAAGAAGAACGCGAACAGATTGGATCACAGTGCGTACACGCATGCAAAGAATTAAATTACCGCGGCGCCGGCACATTTGAATTTTTATATCAGGACAAACAATTTTATTTTATTGAAATGAACACGCGCATACAGGTCGAACACCCAATCACTGAAGCCATCACGAATATCGACATTGTGTGCGAACAATTGCGCATTGCCAATGGTGAAAAATTATCGATTCAACAAAAAGACGTGCATATCACCGGTCACGCGATCGAATGCCGCATCAACGCCGAAGATCCCAACAATTTTTTCCCCTCGCCCGGCGAAATTAAATTATTTCATCCGCCCGGCGGCCCCGGCGTACGCATCGACACCCACATTTATACGAGTTACACTGTTCCGCCGTATTATGACTCCCTGATTGCCAAGATGATCACTCACGCCAAAACCCGCGACATGGCCATTATAGCCATGCAAAATGCATTAGATGAAACCGTGATCGATGGCATTAAAACAAATATTCCGCTGCAACAACGCATCTTAAGCGATGCGCAGTTTACAAAAGGCGGCACGAATATTCATTATTTGGAAAAAATGTTGGCAGATGACCAGTTGAGTTAACCGATTCTTTTCGCCAGACACAATTTTTAGAATACTCCCATCTAATAGGCATCCCTGATAGCTCGGGGATGGCTATTAGACATGAGGGTAAAATGGATGAAGAAACAGATGAACATTATACAAAAAAAGGTGGTACAATGGATCCATAGTTTTGAAGAGAGAGGATTATGCCATATCCTGAGTTATATTATGAACAAATTGCGGGTTTGCCTAAGGATGTTCTTACTGAATTTGACACAGTTGGCTTTTTTACGGTCGTTAGCGAATATTATATTCTCCTAGGGTATGATGACAGAGAGGGTTTGTTACCGAAAGAACAGTTGCCAAAACGTACAAACGCCGGTTGGAAGTTTCACGTATCTGTAGATGATATGGTAGAGGGCAACCTGGCTAAGGCATGGAACATAATTGTTGATGTTTTGATTGATAATAAAATTTATCAATCGAAGGTATTGCGTCGAAATATACATTTGTCTGATGGGGATCTCAAAGAATCAGACAAGGATTTGCGGTTTGCCGAAAGGGGTAAACAAATTGTTATTTATGCATATGATGATGAGCTTAAAAAACCATGGGATGAAATTTTACAAAAAATCGCCCAAGGCTTGGTTGATGCCGATATTCAACCGAGTTACCCTCCACCATATGATAGACCAGTATCTGGAAGTTACTACATTAGTTATCGTAACGATGCCAATGGGGCGGGGGCCAAGTATCCGGAACATCGTACAGAACTGGCGCGAAGGGAAATGAAAAATGGTGGATATAACCCACATGGGCACAAAGACGTTTTTGAAAAACTCCATGTTGCACTAGATTTGCACGGCAAAAAAATCCATATACCATCATGGGTAAAAATATCTGATCATGTTTATGAGAGGCATGCCTATAAAGAAACAAACGCGATTCTTGTTCTAATGGGGCTAGGAGAATGGAGCGCTTACAAGAAAGCTAGTGATGGCATTGAAGATAGATTGATAGCTGTTAGCGAAGCTGCATCTCATTTAGTCGCCGGAGCTGGACCAGCATAAGTAACGATTCGCGCGCATAGACGGAGGTACATAATATGTGTTGGATAGTGTACAATATATACTCATGAAAAGAACTAAGGGGGCTATATGAAAAAGGTCTACAATATTGCAAGTAAGGTTTTTTCTGGGAAAATAAATTATCAAGCGCAAACGCTTATGTTATCTGTTGGAGAGGCGGATAAGCCATTTACTATCGAGGTAGAAACATTGGATACAGCGACCCGAGATAAATTACAAATAAGAATATACAATTATCAGCAGATGATGCGTGCAGCGGATGGTTTAGACATGGAGTTTGAAGTAAGTAGCACAACGAATCCACATAGCGTGTGCTTATCTGGTAGTGCGCAGCCTATCCTACAAACCTTAGTTGGTATTATGTTGCTTGACCAAGCTTTTGTAAACCAACTTAGTGCTGAGATTTCTTCTCTACGATCCACCTCACCTGTACAACCTTCCGGTATGCGAAGAGATTTTTTTGCTTCTGCAGCCTCCTCCGGCCCAGGTGTTCGCTTGACTCCGGAGACTGCCGCCGCCCAGTGCTTAGAGATTTTAAGTAGGTTATCTCAAGAACAGCGTCCCGCTGCTCTTGGCATAATAACAGCAGAAATACCCCAATTAAAAACCGTACTTGGGGTTTGACAATCATCCGTACAGAAACATACGCTAAGGGTCGGGTAAGGTAAATAAAAATCCCCGCTGCAAGCAGACGGGGTATTTTTATTATTGATCGCCTGCGCGAAGTAAATTCGCGCAAACGGCGACTAAAGGGGAGATTCGCCTCTCCCCTTTAGAAACCCCATGCGTAAGGTACTGTAAGCGACGTATAAACAGCATGGTTGTAATTTAGTAATTGATCATAAAACAATTTTTCAGTCGACCAGCAATTTGAGACACAATCGTTGA
>MGXQ01000063.1:0-1705 GCA_001801405.1 Gammaproteobacteria bacterium RIFCSPHIGHO2_02_FULL_42_13
GCGGCCGAGATTGTAGTGCGGATAACAATAACTGTCGTAACGTTTGGCGACCATGGCCTTTTTAAACCAGGGAATCGCTTCATCCAAATTCCCTTTTTCAATCAAATAAGCGCCGATGTCATTATACGGATTCCCAAAATCCGGATCGACTTTAATCGCTTCCTTGCATTCGCGAATGGCATCTTCATATCGATGTTGAAAGCTGTACGTCCAGCCCAAAAACGTGTGGGCTTCCGCGGTGGGAAAAATCTCGATGGAACGCTTGTATTCTTCAATGGCTTCTTCCAAATCACCTGCCATCTGAAGGTCGTAGGCCTTCGAGAAAATCTGCTGAGCAATTTTTTTCGCTTCTTCCTCTGTCACTTTGCCGTCACCCGATATCGTTCAAAACTTCTTCGATCGATTTCTTAATACACGTAAACGCGGGCGTATCGCGCACGGTGTACTTGCTCGCCTGAGTTTCGCGCAAATCCATCACCAAATCCACAAAATCCGCCGCCGAATCGGCTTCAAACGCAACCACAAACTCCTGATCATCAATTCCGAATGAATAAGTCGTATTAATTTTAACGGACGGATATTTATGTCCCAAAGCGATATGAACATCCATTGTCTTTTGGCGCTCTTCTTTGGAAAGCAAATACCATTCGCGCTGTTTAATGAAAGGGTAGACGAACAAATATTTGGCATTTCCCGGAACCACTTTCGCGCGGCTTGCCTCAGATCCTTCATGTTGGTGTTTATCGACATACATAGAGCGTTTGGTAACGGCAAGGTAAGAATAAGGAATTTGAATGTATTTTCCCAATCCTGTTTTCAAGAGTTCCGCACTCATTTCATTAAAATCTTCAAGCTGCTCCGAAATCCGCCAGAGCATGAAATCCGCTTCCGCGCGAAGGCCGACCAATGAGTAACTTAAAATAATCATTTTGGATTGATACTTTTTGACAATGGCTTCAAATTCTTTTTTGCCTTTGTTTTTCTCCGCGTCCGAAAGCCTGCGCCATTCAGGAAGTGTCCTGAAAAATCTGAAATTGACGTGCTGACGTATGATTTCGCTCATCGATACCCCATTCTGTAAGTTAAAAAATCACTTAAATTGGTTAATTGCATGTACGGATTAAAACGTTTCTCATTCTTAATAGTTGAGGTGGGTTCGTCCGCATAATTATGTCCCGGATAAAGAATTGTGTTCTCATCGAGGCCCGCGAGCCGGGTAAGACTCTGATACATTTCTTCCGCGTTCCCGCCCGGTAAATCGCAGCGTCCGCAGGCATTAATAAAAAGTGTATCGCCCGAAACCAAATTGTTTCCGATTAAAAAACATTGTGAGCCCGGTGTGTGACCGGGCGTATGAAGAAAATTAATTTCTACATCTCCGATTTTAATCTTTTCCCCGCCTTCGATTTTTTTAATATTCCCTTTCATTCCTTTAAGATACTGGGCTTCGTTTTTATGAATATAAACGGTCCCGTCCGTTTGGCTCAGCAACTCTTCAAGACCGTTCACATGATCAAAATGGGTGTGTGTGATTAAGGCGCCTTTCACTTGAAAACCTTCCTCATCGGCAGCTCTTAAAACAGCTTTTACATCCCAGGCCGGATCGACCACCAAGGCTTCGCGTTTCGCTTTGTCCCCAATCAGATAAACAAAATTCTGCATCGGCCCGACTTCCATCTGTTTCAGATAAAGCGGTGATTCCATA
>MGXQ01000063.1:1792-1882 GCA_001801405.1 Gammaproteobacteria bacterium RIFCSPHIGHO2_02_FULL_42_13
TCGTAGCTAGTCAAGATGTCCCCTTTTAGCAGCAAGTGAATTGTCCCCTCGGGGTTAAAGAGATTGAAAGAATCGCAGTAGTTTTTTCTT
>MGXQ01000063.1:1950-2370 GCA_001801405.1 Gammaproteobacteria bacterium RIFCSPHIGHO2_02_FULL_42_13
GTGACACCAACGTCAAATATCTGAATGAACACGGGGTCACCATTTGGGACGAATGGGCGGATGAACGCGGAGAATTGGGCCCGGTTTACGGCAAGCAGTGGCGCTCCTGGACTGAAACCAATGGAAATGCAATTGACCAAATCGCAAATGCGATTGAAACGATCAAAACCAATCCTGACAGCCGGCGAATTATTGTCAGCTCCTGGAATGTGGCTGAAATCGAAAAAATGGCGCTTCCGCCGTGTCATTGTTTGTTTCAATTTTATGTCCAGAATGGGCAGCTTTCCTGTTTACTTTATCAAAGAAGCGCGGATGCATTTCTGGGCGTTCCGTTCAATATCGCTTCTTACGCTTTGCTTACTTTGATGGTAGCGCAAGTCACGGATCTGGAAGCTCATGAATTCATACACGCGTTCGGCG
>MGXQ01000063.1:2564-3691 GCA_001801405.1 Gammaproteobacteria bacterium RIFCSPHIGHO2_02_FULL_42_13
CACATCGTCGCCATGGCTCAAAACCGAGTCATCGGAAAAGAAGGCCGCCTTCCCTGGCATTTCTCAGCTGATTTAAAACACTTCAAACAAACTACGATGGGCGGGACACTCATCATGGGACGAAAAACATTCGAAAGCATCGGAAAAAAACCGCTTCCGGGCCGGGAAAATTTCGTGCTCAGCCGATCTTCTCAAAAATCAGAAAACAGCGTGACATTTTTTACTTCACTTGAAGAAGCCATAAAAAATGCCCCGACTGAGAACATATTTATCATTGGCGGCGAAACTTTATTTAAAGAAACGATGAGGCAAGCGGATGGAATTTATTTAACCAAAATCGACGCTTTATATGAAGGAGATGTTTTTTATCCTGAAATTCCGGCTGGATTCAAAGAAAAATCGAGGATAATTTTGCAGGAAAATCCAAAATTGGAATTTATTTACTACGAAAATATGAGGAAGGACGCAAAAATTTAATCCCGAGATTGCTTCGTCGGCCTTCAGCCTCCTCGCAATGACGTCATTGCGAGGCATATCCAATGCGAAGCCGAAGCAATCTCATTATCTCTTCTTCCGCTTCAAAACTTGGTGGCAAGCTTGAACAATGTGGCGCGCGGTCAGGCCGTAACGGTCAAGCAGCTGATCCGGAGTTCCGGATTCGGCGTAAGTGTCTTTAATCGCGACAAATTCCATCGGAACCGGACATTCGCGCGCGGCCACTTCACTGACAATACTCCCCAGTCCGCCATAAATGGAATGTTCCTCGCAAGTCACAATCGCACCCGTTTTCTCAGCTTCTTTCCGGATTAAATCTCGATCGATCGGTTTGATTGTGTGAATGTCAATCACGGAAGCTTCAATTCCCTTCTCAGCCAATTCTTCGGCGGCCACGAGCGCTTCAAACACGAGAAGTCCGGTCGCAAAAATGCTTAAATCCTCGCCCGAACGGAGCTTGACTCCTTTTCCAATTTCAAAATCAGTGCCCTGTTTGTAAATCACAGGAACTTTAGGACGTCCAGTCCGCATGAAAACAGGGCCTTTTAACGCAGCCAATTTTTTAACCAGAACTTCCGTTGACACTTCATCGGAAGGAACCATGACGGTGAAATTGGGAAGGGAAGTCGCCA
>MGXQ01000063.1:3699-5060 GCA_001801405.1 Gammaproteobacteria bacterium RIFCSPHIGHO2_02_FULL_42_13
TCTTCAACCGATTGCTGGCTTGCGCCGTCTTCGCCGACTGAAATTCCGCCGTGTGAAGCCACCACTTTGACGTTTAACTGGGGAAATGCGACCGACATGCGCAGCTGGTCATAACCCTTGCACAGCATGAAACAGGCGAAACTCGAAATAAACGGAATTTTTCCGCACGCGGCGAGTCCTGAAGCAATTCCAACAAGATTCGCTTCCGCGATTCCCACATTAAAAAAACGTTCGGGAAACGCTTTCCTGAAATTATCCGTTTTTGTGGATTTTGCAAGATCTCCGTCCAAAACCACGATGTTCGGATTGGTTTTTCCGAGTTCCGCGAGCGCCTTTCCGTACGCGTCGCGTGTCGCAGTTCCTAATTTACGTTCCAGTTTCATAATTTCTTCGCCTCAAGTTCTTTTAAGGCCCGTTCCGCTTCTTCTTTGGTGGGCGCAACGCCGTGATAATGATTGTTGTTTTCCATAAAGGAAATGCCTTTGCCTTTAATCGTATGCGCCACGATGATAATGGGTTTTCCGGAAACTTTTTTGGCCTGTTCCAAGGTGTCTACAATTAATTTCATGTCATGGCCGTCAATTTCAAACACCTGCCAGTTAAACGCCTTCCATTTGTCGACGACCGGCTCCATGTCAATAATGCTTTTTACCGCGTCATCCAATTGAAACTTGTTGTAATCCATGATCGCAATCAAATGATCAAGCCCATGATGAGCGGCGAAACTGGCCGCTTCCCAAGTTTGGCCTTCATTGGTTTCGCCATCGCTTAAAATGACATAAGAATAATAACCTTTCTTGTCCAAACGCCCTGCGAGCGCGGTTCCCACGCCGATGGAAAGTCCCTGACCCAAAGAACCGGTCGAAGCTTCAAGACCCGGAAGCCGTCTCATGTCCGGATGGCCTTGCAGTGGGCTGTCTAATTTTCTCAAAGTCATTAAATCTTTGATGGGAAAATAACCGGCGTGAGCGAGTGCGGCGTAAAGCGCGGGAGCGCCGTGGCCTTTGCTTAAAATGACGCGGTCGCGGTCCGGCCATTTGGGATTTTTGGGATCATGACGCAGGACTTTAAAATAAAGCGCCGTCAAAATATCGGTCGCAGAAAGTGAACCGCCCGGATGACCCGAGCCGGCTTCACAAAGCATCCGAATGATGTCTTTCCTGATCTCATTCGCCTGCCGACACAAAGCGCTTATATCAGAAGATGAACTCATTTTGTCTTTGCTGGGATTGGATGAACTCTTGATGACAGTCACGAAATAATCAGGTGGAAATCAAAATGTCATTGCCTTCAACTTTAACTTCATAGGTCTGCTGCTGGGCGCTGGGATTAGTCAAACAGGATCCTGTCGTCACATCATA
>MGXQ01000063.1:5209-6368 GCA_001801405.1 Gammaproteobacteria bacterium RIFCSPHIGHO2_02_FULL_42_13
TTTTACCTGTTCCGGGCTGAAGTTCCGCGGTGGTGGCCGCTTTGGTCAAGACGCTCATTCCTTACGCTCCTTTTCTTAATGGTTGAGAAGTATATTCTCTTTGGAAATGCCTATTCTTTCAAGCAAATTCGTAACTTCCTCCTGCATCGCATGGGTTCCGCAAATGCAAGCTCTAGTACGCTCCGGATGTAGGGATAACGTGGGCAAAAGGTGGGTGACCCGACCCACGAAACCCGACCACTCGGACCTTCCGGGCTGACTTGCGGCCAAATGAAGGTCAATTTTCTTACGCCACAGATTGAAATCACTTTTGTAAGGCAAATCTTCCGGTGTCCTCACACCATAAATGAGCGCGATTTTTTCAAATTGATGTTCCCGCCTGAGCATTGACCTTAAAAGCGATCTGAGCGGCGAAATCCCGCTCCCAATTCCGATTAAAACCACTTCTTTTCCTTTTAAGCGCTCGATCGGATAACCTTTGCCAAACGGAAGGCTGATTTTGAGCCGTTCATTCGCGCGAAGCCGGCACAATTCCTGCGCCGTGCTTCCTTCTTGGTCTTTCAGTAGAAATTCGAGGAATTTTTTCTCTTCCGGCTCACTTGCCATCGCAAAAATTGATTCGCGACCGTTTGGAGTTAAGATTCGGACGTACTGACCCGCCTGAAAATCAAAACGCGCCTCTTCTTGAACCGCCGTCAATTTCAAACTGGAAAGAAGCGGCGCTTCCTTCCGGTTTTCAATGACTTCGGTTAATAACCAATCGGTTTGGGTCATAAGCATGGTCTTTAGTTTTGCTTTTTTTAAGGAAGGAAAGCGGTATAATAAGCGTTCCATGAGCCAAAATCAAGAAGCCATTCTGATCATTGCAGCCTCTGAAGGTGACTCCAATCTTTATTACGCCACGCAATTCATGGCGCCGGATCCTTTTATTTTCATGGAAATCCGCGGCCGAAAACTCATGGTGATGAGCGAGCTTGAAATCGACCGGGCGCGTAAAGTTGCTGATGTCGATGAAGTCGTTGCCACCTCAAAAATCGTCTCAAAACTCAAAAAGCAAGGCACAAGCCGGATCACCGCCGCTGAAATCGCGGCTTTTCTCCTGAAAGAACGCGGCGCTTCGAAACTTTTGGTCCCGGGCAATTTTCCGATTGAACATGCT
>MGXQ01000064.1:0-3055 GCA_001801405.1 Gammaproteobacteria bacterium RIFCSPHIGHO2_02_FULL_42_13
TTCAGTTATTTCTGCTGTCTCATCCACGACGGCTCCGCCAGCACCAACACCAGCCGCTGGATCGGGCACCAAGCGCAATGCGGACTCAAGTGCCTGAGCGTCTTCACACCGGCACGCCAAATAATCGACGATCGCAGGACATTGCGCATGACGCACCGCGATATCGAGTAGTGTATAACCTTTCTCATCTTTTAGGCTTGCATCACAATGTCGCACCAATGCTTTAACTAATTCAAGCGATATTCCCCTCGCCACAACATGCAATGGGTTTTCAGGGAATGCTGTTAGGCGATATTTTGCACCGTCTTCTAGCGCAGTTTCTGCGGCTGCTGCATTATTTTCTGCAATGGCTTTCAATAAGTTTGGGCCGGCTTTCTTCGCGGCTTCTAATCGCATGGCAAGTTTTGAACCCGCTTGTCGCTGTTTTGCAAAATACGCGGCTGTGTGCCCCCGTGGTCTCTCTGCATTTCGAGCGGCAGGATCCAAACCTTCTGCGAGTAAATAATTTAGAGCATCAAGATCATCGGGGCCGGCATGTCTCGCGATCAAATGCAGCGCTGTATCTTGATCTGGGCCTCTCCACGCTTCTTTTCGCGCGCCCGCTGTAACAAGATGTCGTAATTCTGCCACATCACACCTTGCAGCAGCTTCTAAAAATAGTCTATCAAGATGCCCTTGCACGCATTCTGTAAAGCCTGGTGACGCCGCCTCCAATGGCGTCTGGCCGTTCACGCGATTCGGTTTTGTAATATCAGCGCCCGCAGCAATGGCTCGCTGCAATAAATCTTGATTGTCTGCTTCAATGGCCTCCCACAGTTTCTTTTGTACTAATT
This sequence comes from Gammaproteobacteria bacterium RIFCSPHIGHO2_02_FULL_42_13, assembly GCA_001801405.1. Taxonomy (GTDB): domain Bacteria; phylum Pseudomonadota; class Gammaproteobacteria; order UBA12402; family UBA12402; genus O2-02-FULL-42-9. The sequence continues at coordinate 834 of MGXQ01000064.1, forward strand.
CTTGTAGTTGATTCTTAACACTAAAAAGCTCTTCCGGCAACTTTCGTTCCGCAACAATACTAAGGGCTAATTGACCGGCTGCATTCAACAACAATATATCTGGATTGCGTGCTAACAATATCTCTAGTGTTTTTTGATCACCAGGTTTACATACTTTTGCTATCAAATGCAACGCCGTATTGCCGAGTTCGTCTGTTACATTAACGTCTGCACCCGCTTCAAGCGCTGCTCTCACACCATCATGATCATTATTTTCCGCTGCTTTTAATAACCAATCGTTCGCTGCTTTTTTTAGCGGTGCACGTTGCTCTGGTGCATTAACGTCTGCACCCGCCTCAAGCGCTGCTCTCACACCATCATGATCATTATTTTCCGCTGCTTTTAATAAACGATCGTTCACAGCTTTTTGTAGTAATTCGCGTTGCTCTGGTGCATGCTCCAATGCCAATTGAACAGGTGTTTTGTCCGCGCGATTGCGCACCAATGGATTGGCGTTTAACTGTAATAAGGTGGGAATCAGTGCCGGCAAAAATCGCACCGCCATATGTAATGCGCTATTGCCTTCGTGGTCTTGCGCGTTGGGATCAAAATATGCTGGAATTTGTCCTGGCTCAAGCAATGTTTCATCGCGCGCTTGTATTCTCCACCATATGTCTCCATTTTTTAATAAGCGAGCAAATCCGGGATTTTTTTTTGCTGCGATATCCAGGGCCGTTTCTCCCTTGTTGTTTGCTATCGTTTTATCAACACGCGCCTCTTCGAGTAAATAACGCAAAAGTTGAACCCTATCAGGCGATGTCTGTTCTGCTGCATAATGCAAGGCAGTGTTGCCCTCACTATCGATTTCTTGTGGCTTACATTGATGATCTATAAGCAATTTAAGCATTTGTATATTGCCATGCGCCGTCGCCATCATAAACGGTGTGCGTCCTAATACATCGCGCGCATCAGGATCTGCGCCTGCTTTTAATAATAATTCTGCGATTGCCACTGCATGTTCGCCGCCTTGTTCGCACACGCGAAATAAAGCGGTTTTGCCCTCTTTCATGTCGCGCTGATCAACGGCCGCGCCATGTTCTAATAATTTTTTTACTGCTGCAACAGGGTTTGCCCTTGTGGTATTCTGGGCGCACAACAATAACCAAGAGGTTCCATCTGGATAAACGATGACATTAATACTGTGAGGTTTCAATAAACGCTTGTCCGCTAGGATGGGAGAAAAATCTCCTTGCTTAATATTCCCTACAATTTCTTTTGCTGTCTCTTGTAAAACAGATCGGTGGAATACCTTAGACGACAATGGCTGGTCGACACGAAATTCTTCCAATGCCTTCACGACTGGTCGTTCTCCATCTGTTTGAGTCCGGGCAACGATAATACTGGCCGGCGTTTCCTTGTCTGCGTTGACGCTGCCAAAATCGAATGATAATGTATTGACGAGATAGTTCAAACAAGCGGCGGCTCCGGCTCCGTCGCCATCGCTACGCGCCGCCAAATGCGCCAACGTATTGCGCTTGGCATCTGGCAAGCGTGCTTCGTAAGGAAATTTCTCGCATAAAGCTGTTAGAATTTCTACATTGCCGTAAAGTGCCGCCAAATGAAGCGGATGTTGCCCATCTTTATTTATCACTAAACAAGCGCCCTTTTCAAGAAGCGCTTGAACGGCATCGACATCGTTATGACGTACCGCACATGCCAAAAACGTATCGCCTGTTTCGTCTGCTAAGTTGATGTTAGCTGCATCAAAACCACCTTCGAGAAATGAAAAATCATTTCTTTTTGCTTGGGCTAATTTCACGAGGAATTCTTGACGATTGGCTGGCATGGTGCAACTCCTTATTATTGGCTAAATCTTATTCATAAAAGAGATTATGGGACTGTTGTAATCCGAATTTTCCTGGATACCGGCTTTAGTATTCCTGTATTCCGCTTCGCTCCATACAGGCTACATTCCGCTTCGCTCCATACAGACTACGTTTCTTTCGCCGGTATGACGAAAATGGCGGGTTGCAACAGCCCCATTATCGGAACGGAGTATATCCCAAGTTTATTAAGGAAATCTTAAGAGATTTAAAAAAAGTTGGGGTTTTCAACAACTCGGCCGCAAGCAGCCGAGATTTCTTACTTTAAATAATGGAAATTATGATGCATAAATGTTCCTGTATTCCGCTTCGCTCCATACAGGCTACATTCCGCTTCGCTCCATACAGGCTACATTCCGC
>MGXQ01000064.1:3065-47447 GCA_001801405.1 Gammaproteobacteria bacterium RIFCSPHIGHO2_02_FULL_42_13
ATACAGGCTACGTTTCTATTTCTAATACGGACGTAATTTCGCCGCTCGTGATCGTATGCTCCATGTCCGGCGCAGTTTTGATCAATAACTGTCCATTCTTATTAATGCCTTTCGCAATTCCCGAAATCAATCTGTTCGGCGAATGCATGGTCACAAATTGTTCTTTTAATATGTCGAATTGATTCCACTCATCTTGAAAAGCGACAGCGCCTTCTTGGTAAAATAAATTTAACGAGTCAAACAACTGATTAATTAATTTGCCGATAATTTGATTGCGATCAAGCGATTGATCAGTAATCTCAAACAAATCAATCCATGGTTGATCGATACTCACCGTCTTCGGCAGCTGCACATTGATCCCGATGCCAATAATCACATCCGTTTTCGTCGTTTCAACTAAAATACCGGCCAGTTTTCGCTGTTGCCACATAATATCGTTCGGCCATTTGATACCGATATGTTCTGTCACATCAAAATATGCAAGCGTTTTGATAATTGCAATGGCCACCACCAAACTCAAACCCATGATGTTTTGATACGCTTCTTTTAATGGCCAGCGCATCGAAAAATAAATATTATTAGCCGGCGACGCCCACGTTCGATTAAATTGACCGCGCCCGGCGGTTTGTTGTTCGGCAATACAAACCGACGCTTTATCCACATGCGCTTGTTTTAATAAATAAGCGTTTGTCGAATCGATTGTTTTTAAAATTTTTATCTCTTGAATTTGTGATCGTACATTTTTATCGAGCAGTGCTTCAATCGTCTCTTTTTGCAAGCCCATTTAGTCGTCCTCAAGTTGTAAAATGCGTTTCCATTTATCTGTAAAACAAGACAGGTGCGAATCATGAATATTAATACCAATAATCTGTTTCATATTTACCGTCTGGACAATCACATCATCGTTGTCAACGTAACTTAAAATTTCACCGCCCTCGGTATTAATAAGCACTTTTTGATTTAAACCAACATGCTGTTCATGATACAAAAAACGCATAATGGCTGCTGCTCCGCTGCCACACGATAACGTATGACCACACCCACGCTCAAAAAATAACGCTGAACACACCGGCATATTGCGTTTACGACTTTCATCCGCATTGATCCAAACATATTCGATATTAGTCCGGCCGGGAAAAGCCTCGTGTTTTTCAATCAACGACCCATATTGTTTCAACCATGACAACGAAACTTGTTTAAGAATCACAAAATGCGGATTACCTAAATTAACACAATGCCCTGAAATTTTTTGATCATTAACGGTAATCGATAAAGGTTTTTCGTACCGCGAAAATGACACACGCAATATCATATTTTCTTTGTCAATTTCAAATGGCACATGATACTCGAACATGCTCAGTATAAATTGATGGGGGAAATCATAATGCTCTAACAAATAATGAGCCACACTTCGCAATCCATTTAAGCACATGCTGCCCGCAGAACCATCTGCGTTAAACATCAGTATTTTCACTGATTGCGCAATAGATTGTATGATGACAACGCCGTCTACATTAAAATCATTACAAATTTGATGAATAATTTTTTTATATTCGGGATGATTCAATGCGGCGTTAATTTTATTGATCTGCTTTTCAGACCAATCAAATAAAATAAACGAATTGCCTAATGTGTGATATTGATATAACTTAGACATTAAACACCTTACTTAAATAAGCACGACCCGAGTCGGCAAAAATGGCTACCACTATATCATCAGCGGATAATTTATCCGCATAGCCTAATATGGCATGCACAACCGAACCGCTGGATAATCCCACTAAATAACCCTGCTTTGCTATTTTGCGCGTTGTTGCAAAGGCATCCTCATCTTTCATTAATACAATATCATCAATGACAGACATATCTAGTGTATCACTGATCACATCGACGCCGATGCCTTCTGTTTTATACGCTTTTGGATTGTCGGGACAAGAACGCTTTGAGGTCGCTGCATCCACCCCGATAATTTTAATGGCAGGATTTTGTTCTTTCAAGTAACGTCCAATACCCGAGATTGTGCCGCAACTGCCCATGCCTAAAAAAACATGCGTAAGCTTGCCTTGTGTTTGCTCCCAAATTTCTGGACCGGTGGTCGTATAATGCGCCTTCACATTCTGTACATTGTAATATTGGTTAGGCATAAAAGCACCTGGCGTTTTTTTACAAATTTCTTTCGCTTTTGCATGATACCCATCCGGATCCTCTAAATCATCCGTATCAGGGCACACATAAACTTTGGCGCCATAGGCTTGCAAGGTGGCAATTTTTTCAAAACTGGTGCGATCGGGCACCGTAATAATAACTTGATAGCCTTTGATCGCACCAATCATCGCCAATGCAATACCTTGATTGCCCGATGAGGCCTCAACAATAGTGCCACCGGGTTTTAAGCGACCATCGTGCTCTGCTTGTTCGACCATGAAAAGAGCCGGACGATCTTTGATACTGCCACCTGGATTGAGATATTCCAGCTTCGCCAAAATGGTCGGCTTGATATCAAATTCCAATCGCGCCAAAGGCGTATTGCCGATGCGCTTTAATAATGTTGGGTAATAAGGGGTTGTGATTGTCATAGATAATCCATCTGGTTTATTTTTACTCAATTCGCGCTAACTAACTAATTAGGGTATTCTAGCAAGAAATCATTTGAAATTCTTATGTTGGCACTGCAAAATGTAATAAAGTTAACTAATGGCAATAGCATGAAGAGATTATTTTTATTCTTGGCGATCGGACTCATGACGGCGCAATGTGCGAATGCCGCCAATTTGATGGACATATATCAAAAAGCATTAACCAGCGACCCGACGTTTCAAGAAGCGCTGGCCAAAAAAATGTCTGATGCCGAGGCAACGCCTGCGGATCTTGCCGTACTTTTGCCAACGGTTAAATATACGGGCTCAGCCGCCTTACAAAAAACAATCACCCATTCAACCATCACAAGTAATTCAACTGCGCGCACGCGAACATTGGGCTGGACATTGAGTTTAACGCAAAGCGTTTTTAATTTTACCAATTGGAAAAATCTCGCCGCAGCACGAGATTCCGTAAAAGCCGCCGATGCCACGTATAACGCCGCCGCACAAAATTTAATGACACGCGTTGTCAATGCTTATTTTGCCGTATTAAATGCACAAGATGTGCTAACTTACACAGCGGCAGAAAAGCGCGCCTTTTATCGCGAGTATCAACAAGCCCAACAAGGTTACAAAGTGGGCGTTAATACCATAACGGATGTTTACAATGCAAAAGCCTCTTACGATGGCGCCGCCTCGGATTATGTGTCGGCACAAAATAATTTGTCCAGTTCGCGAGAAGATTTACGTGCGATTACCGGCGTATTGTATGATCATACGGCTCCTCTTGCGCAATCACTTCCGTTGGTCGGCCCCGAGCCACATGACATAGATGCCTGGGTAGATATCTCCAACAAACAAAACTGGAATATCGTTGCTGCTCGATATAAAGCATTATCCGCACATAATGATGCGTGGGCCGCGCGCGGCGGACATTTGCCGACGGTTTCTGCCACCGCGCAATATGATCACAGCTATGCGCGCAACTTTGATACGGGACGCGCACAAACCAAAGGCCCTTCGGCAGAGTTAGATTTAACGGTACCGTTGTTTAGCGGCGGCAGTGTAACGTCTGCAACGCGAAAAGCGATAGCCGATTATGAATACTTGCTTCAAAAACAAGAAGAAACTTATCGCACCGTCAATACGCAAACACGACAAGATTATTTATCGGTTATGTCTGATATCAGCAAAGTAAAAGCGGATAACCAAACGATAATATCCAACCAAAGCTCATTGGAATCAATGAAGCAAGGTTACAAAGCAGGCACACGCACCATCGTCGATGTTTTAAATGCAGAAGAAACACTTTATAATGCTAAAAAAACTTGGTCAGCCGATCGTTATGATTATATTAAAAAAACGATTTCACTCAAAGAAGCGGCCGGCACGTTAAATGCGAATGATTTACAAATTATTAATACCTGGCTATCTTCCGAAGCAACCGCGCCGACGCAAACCAAAACGCCTGCGGCTGCTATCGGAAAACAAACTTATTTACAAATCGGCGCCTATTATAACGAGCGCATCGCGCAGGATATTTTGGCTAAAATAAAAAAACAAACCACGGCACCAGCAGAAATTGATACGCAGACAACGACAACGCGAAAAATTTATCGCGTACAAGCAGGGCCGCTGACAACAAACGGCATGATACAAAAAACAAAAATACAATTAAAACAAGCGGGTTTTTCTGATATATTAATTGTTGAAAAATAGCTATTTCAGAGAGTATATTATGGACGTTGCAATTTCGATAGAAGACAATGTTGACGTAGAGCGTGTTGAATCATCTGCTGTCCCGGAAAATATTTTTTGGGATTTTTCAACCGCATTATATATTCGTAAAGATGTAAAAGATGCCTGTGAATGTTTGCGGCGCAAGTATCAACTCAATATTAACATTGTCATGTTCTGCTGCTGGGCTGCTCAAAAACAATATGATATTTTTTCTGTTGATGATATGTCTTTTATTGCAAATCATATTAACACTTGGAATCACGGTATTGTCGAAGGATTGAAAAATGTCTACGCAAAATTAGCGAGTCATTCGATTGGCGATGAAACAGCTAATTTAGCAAATGGCACATTAAATGATATCCTGTTAGCCGAAAAAATTGAACAATGGTTGATTCTGCAGGCAGTGGATCAACTGGGCGCACGACAATCTATCACTCAAGATCCAACAGAAATCGCTTTAAAAAATATTTTTAATTACATCAACAGCCAACAAGTCGCGTTACATAAAACGGATTTAGAAAAAGTGTATCGAATTGTGAAGGAATGTTTTGCGTAATATCGTCATGCCGGAATCCAATTATCCGTCATCCCGGAAAATGCGAAGCATTTATCCGGGATCCAGCGAATACTTTAGTTCTGCACGTCGATTCCCCTGGATTCCGGATATTCCGCCGTTGGCGGAATTCCGGAATGACGGGGAGAGGAGAGCCGGCATGACGAAACAGCACAATAACTACTTACTTCTCTCGTACTGATCCAACTGCAGAATCGTTTCCACGCTCAAATCAATCAAATCTTTCGTGATTTTTGGTATTTGCTTTTCATCAACCCAATCGGGCCCGTTGCTCACAATCGCACAAACCGCCCCTGCAAAAATTCGAAAGGCATAACCTTCGCCATACTTTTGCAGTTTTTGATTGTAACAAGCGCAAATGACAAACAGTACAGATGCTTCCATTTCAGAGGCAATGATGCCGGCATCCTGTAAAATTTCGTGATAGCGAGCATTTTCCTTTTCGGACGGTCCGGATTTAAATTCACGCGCATACAATGAATCCTTTGTATGAAGTGTGCCAATATGCGTTTTTGATTTCATATTTAATTTTCGGCTGGCAAGATACGCACAGCGCAACATTTCAAACGACGCAATGGCCGGAAATTCTGGCGGCAAATAAGCCAGCGATGCGCCTTCATCACGCACGGCACCATTGGCAATGACTAAATCACCGAGTTTCGTTTTTTGGTATTGCAATGAACCTGATGTACCAACACGTAAAAAGCGCTTAGCGCCTAAGCGAATCAACTCATTTAAAATAATATCAACACTCGGCGTACCCATGCCTGACGAAACTGACGCGACCTCAATAATGTTATCATCGTAACCTTTAATGGTGCCAAAATAAATGTCATGTCCACGCGAATGTTTTTGAACGGTCACATTATCGAAACGTTCTGCGATTTCCTTAGCGCGACCGAAAGAACCGGGGAAAAAGATATAGCGACCCGAATCATTATTTCCATCAAAATCACCGAATTTTGCGTTGATATGAATCGGCTGAAAATCTTCATCGTACATAACACACACTCCACGGCGGATTAAAGTTGAGCCATTATACGATATATGTGGGTATACACAAGAGTTTTGATTGTTTTTCGACCTCGCCGAAAGCGTGGTGGGTGATAGTGGGATCGAACCACTGACCCCTGCCGTGTGAAGGCAGTGCTCTACCGCTGAGCCAATCACCCAATGTTGTAACTATTCAGCAAACGTAGCCTGTATGGAGCGAAGCGGAACACAGGAACAAATCCCCCGGATTACATGTACTTCGCACATTTCATCCGGGCTACACTTGCTTCGTTTCGCTTACCTGTGAGCTCAGTTATTAGAATGGCAATTCTAAACCATCATCTAATTTAATCAACTCTTGACGGAATAAATCTTGAATACGCTTCAATTCGATCTCGTCTTTCGCTTCAAATCGCAAAATTAAATATGGCGTCGTATTCGACGAACGAATTAATCCCCAGCCATCGGGATAATCAACACGCAAACCATCCAGCGTCGTGAGCGTGCCTCCTGCAAATTTCGCGTCTTTCATAAATCGATCCATAAATGCAAATTTCTTATCATCGTCAATCGGTAACTTCAACTCTGGTGTATTAATGCTTGTTGGAATCGCATCAAAAATTTCTGCGAGAGTTTCCGTCCGCTTAGCTAAAATTTCTAATAACCGAACGCCCGCATAAATTCCATCATCAAATCCATACCAACGCTCTTTAAAAAACACATGGCCGCTCATTTCGCCGCCGAGCAACGCGCCAGTTTCTTGCATTTTGGCCTTAATAAAAGAATGTCCCGTGCGAGACATGACGGGTTTGCCACCATGACGCAAAATTTCTTCGCGCAAATGACGCGTACATTTTACATCATACACAACCGTCGCTCCGGGATTGCGCGACAACATATCCTCGGCAAATAAAATCAAATAACGATCCGGCCAAATGATATCGCCCTTGTTCGTCACCACACCCAACCGATCAACATCACCATCAAACGCCAAACCTATATCTGCACCAACTTTTTTAACTTTATTTATTAAATCCTGCATATTAGCTTCAATGCTGGGGTCAGCCGGATGATTGGGAAAATGTCCATCGACCTCGCTAAATAATTCCGTCACATCACAACCCAGCGCTTTAAACAATTGTGGCGCAACCGCTCCGCCAATACCATTGCCGCAGTCAATGACGATTCTTAATTTTTTCTTAAGCTTAATATGATTTACAATGTTTTTAATATACTGATCAATAATCTCTGAGTGACTTTCTTCTCCGACACCAATATCTAATTCATTATTCACAATCCGATCATAAAGTGCTTTAATTTCATCTTCTACTAGCGTCACTCCCTTTAAAACTACTTTAATCCCGTTGTATTCTGGCGGATTATGACTGCCGGTCACCATAACGCCTGAATGTGTTTTCAACATATACGTAGCAAAATATAACACGGGGCTAGGCATTGCGCCGAGATTAATAACATGACAACCACTTTTAATAATACCTTTGGATAACGCGGCTAAAAAAAGCGGCCCTGATATACGACCATCGCGTGCAATTAACAAGGTGCTTTCGCCACGCGCACGCGCTTCGGTACCAATGGCTTGACCAATTTTCTCCACCACCTCGGGCGTTAATGTTTTATCAACAATGCCGCGAATATCATAAGCACGAAAAATTGTAGGGTCTATATTCATTGCTTTATCTCCATTAATACTGCTTTGTCATTGTTACTCTCTCCCCGAACTACCAAAACCGCCCGTGCTGCGCACCGTCTCTTCGAATGTCGTCACCAACTCAAATCCGGCCTGAACCACCGGCACAAAAACCATTTGTGCAATCCGCTCGCCCGGCTGAATTGTAAACGGTTCTTTGCCCCGATTCCAACAAGAAATTAATATTTCCCCCTGATAATCAGAATCAATTAACCCCACCAAATTGCCCAAAACAATACCATGCTTATGACCCAACCCCGAACGCGGCAAAATTGTCGCAGCCAATCCCGACTCGCCGATATGAATCGCAAACCCCGTGGGAATTAATGTCGTCTCGCCAGGCTGCAATATAATCGGCTCATCCAAACACGCGCGCAAATCCAATCCGGCAGAACCCTTCGTCGCATAATGCGGCAATGAAATTTCCCGACCCATTTTTTTATTTAAAATCTTTAATTGAATGTTTTTCATTTCTTTCCTTGCATCATCACATAAATATAGATATTGTTATTTCTCATCTATCCGCCATTCTTTTTATTCCCACTAAAACGATCTACATTGCATTCTATCCACGAGGCAACCAATGTCAATCAAAACCTGGCCAGAAAACGAGCGTCCGCGCGAAAAACTCTTAATGCGCGGTGAAAACGCGCTATCTGACGCTGAATTATTAGCCATTATTTTACAGACCGGCACGAAAGAAAAAAACGCACTCGATTTATCACGAGAATTACTGCAATATTTTGGGAGTTTACAGGAGTTATTAAATTGCGATTTAGAAACATTCTGCCAATTCAAAGGTCTGAACAAAGCAAAATTTGCATTATTAAAAACAATTTTAGAAATCAACCGACGTTATTTTTTTGAAAAAGCAAAAAAGACGATTGCTTTAAAAAATTCAAATGACACGCGAAATTATTTGCTTTCCAAATTAAGTTATCGCGAACAAGAAGTCTTTGCCTGTCTATTTTTAAATAACAAAAATCAAATTATAAAATATAAAGAATTATTTTACGGCAGCATCGATCGCGCTGAAATTTATCCGCGCGAAATCATGAAAGCCGCGTTAAAATACAATGCCACATCAATTATTATTGCGCATAACCATACATCCGGCGATCCAACACCGAGCAATGCAGATATTCAATTAACTAAACAGTTAAAGCATACATTAGGCTTAATCGATATTACTTTGCTCGATCACATAGTGATAGGCAAAGACGCGACAAGATCGTTGGTGACCAATCATCTGTTTTAAAACGAGAAAATCAACAGCTCAGAGCTGCGGCAAGTAGGTGTCTGGAAAGACTTGCTATGACTGCTTTCCCGCAGCTCAGAGCTGCGGGGATTAAAATGTTGTATGATATTGCTTACTTCGCAGCTCTGAGCTGCTAAAAACCAGTCACAGCCTGCCTCTCATCTGCTCAGAGCTGCAGAGGTTAATAACGCAAATTCCGGATAAGCTTTGTCAAGACTGAAATTTTTAATATAGTGTGCTTAACCCATAAACCCTTGCCCTTTTGACCAATATTTGCTATAAATCTCGCCTCAACTGAACTTAATGGAGCTGAATTATGTCTCGAACATGCGATGTCACCGGGAAAAGCCCGATGAGCGGACACAACGTGTCACATTCAAACCGCAAAACCAACCGGCGCTTTTTGCCGAATTTGCACGTACGTCGATTTTGGCTAGAAGCTGAAAAACGCTTTATTAAGCTACGCGTCAGTCAAAAAGGATTGCGTACGATCGATAAACTAGGGCTAGAAAAAGTTCTCGAAAATATTCGAAAACGAAAATCAGCTAATCAATAAAGGATTCCACTATGGCTTCTGTTCGTGAAAAAATTCGTTTAAATTCAACCGGCAAAAATAAAGCTGGCAAATCGACTGGCTACTTCAAAACTACAAAAGTGAACAAACGCACGCGCGTTAACAAAAAATCGACCAAGTTAGTTTTAAAATGCTTTGATCCACGCGCTTATAACAAAGAAACGGGCAAATGTGGACAACATGTGATCTTCGAAGAAGGCAAGATTAAATAGTTGTTTTTTTGAGCATGATAAATTTCAAAATCCATGTGATTCTTGTGATATAATAGAAACAATATTCGCAAGAGGATCATTATGCCTCCACCGCCGCCTGGCACATTAGAACTGTTGTTTCGTGCGATCGTGAATAATAAAATCGAGGATGTTGGTAGTCTTTGCAGAAAGTTTGGTAAGGATCTTGTTAATCAATCAGATAAATACGGGCGTACGCCGCTTTGGATAGCCGCTGATTGTTCTTCTACAACAGCGACAGGGTTCTTATTAAAATATGGCGCCAACCCAATGACTGCGGACGTCTGGAAACTCACGCCACTACACCAGGCCGCTATTAGAAATAATGCCAATATAGTTTCACAACTCATAGAAGCGATCCCTGATAAAGGAGCGCGCACTGCTTACGTCAATCAAACCGATGCAACAGAAGAATCCGCGCTCTTTGTCTCTGCAGGTGAAAACAATCATCAAATCGCTCTCATCTTAACAAAGGCCAAAGCAAATATAGCGTTACAAAACAGTCAAGGAGATACGCCTTTACATAGAATAAAAGATATCAGGATGGCTGACATACTACTAAAAAACATCTACCCAGAAGATATGCGGCGAGCTCTTTCAATCAAAAATATTGATGACAAAACTGCTGCAGAAACTGTCACGGAGCCAAACGTTAGTGCATATTTAAAAAAGATGGAAGAAGATATCTTGCTTAAATTACAACAAGAACAATTCAAAAAACGATCTGAAAAAAAAGATAGCGTTCCGCCATCAGCCCTGCTGGTTACGGGAATGTTTGCTACTCGTCCCACCAGCCCATCCATTGCGCGATGTGGCTCTGATCGCGATTTAGTCGGGCGGGTGGCGCTTCTTCTCCAACGACGAGTATAAAAAAACTGTTTGGCTTTTTTCGTGATATAGCACATTTCTCAACAGGAGGATATCGCCTATGCCATTACCTAATGATGATCACGCTCCGTATAATTGTCCGCCCGCCCCCAAATTACCTCGCGCTACCCATGAAGCTGTGCCAAGTCAATCCGTCCTCACTCCTGCTGTCAGCACGCTCTTTGGTCGACAATATCACTCAACACCAAATCTTATGCAACTCACCGCCGCTGCTGAACACTCGTTAAAAATAATACGTCATCCCTAAGCTAATATTATAATTTCGCGGTTGAAAAGATGTGCTATCGCTATGACTAAAAACACCCGCATGAGTATATACGTTATCGTAAAAGATAAACTGACGATACTGCGTAAACACCACTTCGGTTCTCACGGTCATATGTTTAAAAACAAAAAATTCTATGCCCGCTCCTTCTCGCACACCCAAAGCACTTTTGGTATCGGTAATATCTTGGAACGTCGACAATTCTCGTATCATTTCATATCGTGCATAGCCGGCACCTAAACGTGCATAGAGCAACGCTTGATCATTAAAAATTGAAAAGCCCGGACGAAAATCTAAATACACTGGATATCTTGCTTGCGCACGTAATCCATTTATATGAACAGAAGATCTATATGCCTTATCCTCTCCACGATGCATATCGGCACCCAGCTCCCCACCTACATAGTATCGGCCAAAATAATATCGGCTAATATAAAATCGCGGTCCAATCAGTCCGCCATAACCCGCAAATGAACCAATAAAACGAGTATCTTGATCTGGAAAACGTCGATGACCTTCTGTTACATTACCTCTGGTGTAGTGATAGTGTTTATCTTCATGAAAATAACCACCGTGCACACCAACATAAAAACCATTGCTATTGCCAATATCAGAAAAAGTATTGCCACTACTACTACTAATTAATGCATTAGATGATGCAAGAAAAGGATCATAGGCCTGAGCAAGAAAGCAAAAACCAATCAGTGATAAACACAGAAATCCAATTATTTTTTTTAACATAAATACCTCTTTTTAAATACTGCTGTCATCATTCCTTGGGAATAGTAACGTATTTGCGCATTCAAAATCAACCTATCTGTGCTGTTTTTGAGCGTGGGAACGCCAAAATATCTTGCATTTGACACCTTTCATGGTTAAATAAAATTTTTAACAATAAAATCAAAACCTTACAAAATATGCGTCTATATTAACACCTCTATAAATACGCAAGAACTGACATCCACGGTAATTATTTTGTGCAATTTTTGATCTTTTGACTATACTCAAAATAAGACTGGGCAAAACATGAGCAATTTAAGGCTCATAGCCCGCTCAATAACAAGGAGGTTATATGTCATCCGCTCATTCATCCGCCGAGTTACTGCATCGATCTTTTAAACTTATAATGGGCGCTACCCTTATCATTTTTGGGACCTATTTTTTGGTCGACAAACCAGTCGCCTTTTACGCCTATAACCATCACATCAATCATTACGATATTTTGAAATGGATGACTTATATTCCAACAACGCTGGAGTCCATCGCACCCATCGTGCTCGTGTTGATCATCGTCGATCTTTCGCGACATTCGCTGTCCCATTTTCAAAAAACATTGCTCGCCATGATTATTAATCTCGCCGTTACTTTACAAATCAAAGAAGGACTAAAGTTTATATTTGGTCGATATTGGCCAGCCACTTGGACCAATCATAATCCCTCGTTAATACAAAATCATGCGTATGGTTTTCATTTGTTTCACTCGGGTTCCGCATACCAATCATTTCCATCCGGACATACGACGATCATTTTTTCGGTGATGAGTATTTTGTGGATGGTGTATCCAAAATGGCGATGGCTAGCCACTGCATCATGTGCCGCTGTTATTATCGGATTGTTAGGAATGGATTATCATTTTGTCAGCGATATTATTGCTGGCGCAACATTAGGAATTATTACAGGGATGTATGCAGTTTATTTCTTTGGTTTGGAAAAAAGTGATTCATCACCTTAGCGCCTTAGCGCCTTTCCGTCAGAAATTGTTGCGCCAGCAGTTTTGTCATTCCGGAATTGCTGCGTCAGCAGTCACGTCATTCCGGAATTGTTGCGCCGTTGCGCAACAATATCCGGAATCCAGGAGAATTACGCAAACTTTTCTTTCAACGCATTTGCAATAACGGGCGGCACAAAATATGAAACATCACCATGCGAAGATGCAATGTCGCGCACAATGCTAGAAGAAACATAACTATATTTATCATCCGGTCGTAAAAAAACCGTTTCAACATCAGGCGATAACAAACGATTCACCCCTGCCAATTGAAACTCATAATCAAAATCAGAAATCATACGAATGCCACGCAAAATAATTTTTGCATGTTGCTCTTTTGCAAAATCGACTAATAAATTTTTAAATCCAACGACTTCAACATGATCAAAATCTTTTAAAACTGTCCGCGCCAAATTAACGCGCTCGTCGAGCGAAAACAAAGGCGATTTTTCCTCTTTCGCAGCAACCGCAACAACAATATGGTCAAATAAATTGAGCGCACGCTTGACCAGATCAAGATGGCCAAAAGTAATCGGATCGAATGTTCCGGGATAGATAGCAATTTTAGTTTTCATGACGAAATTATAACCGAATCGATATGCCAAGACCACGCCAAATATGATATATTTAGGTTCAGGCAAGGTGATTTCCTACAAAACTTTAATCCTCGCAGCTCTGAGCTGCTATCAAGCAGGTGGGGCAAGGAATAGAAAGGGGCTCATTCTCGCAGCTCTGAGCTCGCCGAGTTTATGCTCGCAGCTCAGAGCTGCAGCAAATAACACGAGGTACGCATGACAACCATCGCGAAAACCAACATCTCTGGCCAAACGCTATTAAACGATAGTCGTTTCAATAAAGGCTCGGCGTTTACCTCGGCCGAACGCGAACTATTTAATTTAACTGGATTATTGCCGGCGCGCGTTGAAACGATCGCAGAACAATGTGCTCGCTGTTATCAAGAATTTAAACGACAACCTACTTTGCTCGATAAAAATATTTATCTCACTAAAATACTTAATCAAAACGAAACCCTATTTTATAAATTAGTTTATGATCATGTCGCAGAAATGTTACCCATCATTTACACGCCCGTTGTCAGTGAAGCTGTCGAGCATTTTAATCACATCTTTCAGCGACCGCGTGGATTATTTCTTTCTTATCCAGAACGCGATTCGATGGAAGAAGTTTTAAGGAGATACGATCACGCCAATATCGACATCATTATTGTCACCGATGGTGAACGCATCTTAGGTATCGGCGATCATGGCGTGGGCGGCATGAGCTTATGCATCGGAAAACTTGCGCTTTATACATTATGCGCGGGCATACATCCTTCGCGCACCTTACCCATTTGCATCGACATCGGTACAAATAATAAAACATTATTAAATGATCCATTATATCTTGGCTGGCGCCATGAACGTCTCACGGGACAAAAGTACGATCATTTTATTGATCAATGCGTCATGACAATTAAAAAAATATTTCCCGATGTTTTGTTGCATTGGGAAGATTTTGGCAGAGATACGGCGCGCAAACATCTCGATCGCTATCAAAACACGATGTGTACGTTTAATGATGATATGCAAGGCACCGCGGCCGTTTCTTTTAGCGCTATCGAGTCTGCATTACAAACTATACGCCAGGATATCACACAACAATGTATTGTGTTTTTTGGCGCAGGCACCGCAGCCACCGGCATTGCAGATTTTATCGTAAAAATTATGGTAAAACGCGGACTGTCATTGGAAGCCGCTCAAGCTCGCATTTGGTTATTAGGCCGCCGCGGTCTCTTGATGCAAGACATGGATAATTTAATGGATTTTCAGAAACCGTATGCCAAATCAAAAAATGCGATGGCAGAATGGAAATTAAAAAATGTTTCACATATTGACTTATTTGAAGTGGTACGTCACGTTAAACCAACTATTTTGGTGGGTTGTTCTACTGTAAAAGGCGCATTTACCGAAACGATCATAAAAACAATGGTCAAATACACCCCGCGCCCAATTATTTTAGCGCTATCGAATCCCAATTCAAAAACCGAAGCAACGCCACATGATTTATTAAATTGGACAAATGGCAAAGCGTTAATCGCAACCGGCAGTCCTTTTCCCGATGAAGTAATTAGCGGCAAAAAAACGCCGATCGCACAATGCAATAATTTATTTATTTTTCCGGGGCTTAGTTTGGGCGTGATCTCAGTGAAAGCAAAACGCATTACACATGACATGTTTGTTGTGGCGAGTCATACACTCGCCAAACATTCTCCCGCACAACAGGATGCCTATGGATCGCTGTTACCTGATTTAACTCATATTCAAGAAATCTGTTTCGATATCGCTGTAGCCGTTGCCGAACAAGCGATCAAAGAAGGCGTGGCGCATAAAACTGATGTAGAAAAAGCGATTTTAGCTAATATTTGGGAACCCAATTATTAACGCGAATTCCGGAGCAGCTCTGAGCAGATGAGAGACAGGCTGTGACTGACTTTTAGCAGCTCAGAGCTGCGAAGTAAGCAATATCCTACAACATTTTAATCCCCGCAGCTCTGAGCTGCGGGAAAGCAGTCATAGCAAGTCTTTCAAGACACCTACTTGCCGCAGCTCTGAGCTGATAAAATCCAGTCATAGCATGGATTTTATCAGCTCAGAGCTAATTTTTATTTTTTTTGGAATTTGGTAACTATTCACCGCAAAACTTAAAACACGGAGAACGTTCAGATTTTGGATGATTTTGGGTGAAAAATCGATGAGAAAGCGGAGTGTACACGATAGTACATGAGCATTTTGAAGAGATTTTTCACCCAAAAGCACCAAAATATGGACGTTCCTTGTTTGTGCTGAATAGTTACGGAATTTGATGTTACAATGGCATCCATACATCAACGACTGAGAAAAATTATGCCAAAGATAAAAACAAAAGACATAGAATTGCAACCGATGGGTGATGTTGCCGATGCAGCACCAATAACGCTGGATTCCGCAGTGCTACAAGCAACACTAGCAGAAATGCAAGCAAGAATAGCAGCGGAGATGAATGCTACATTCGCGCGATTAGCGGCACCCCCCCCTTCCTATTGACGCATTATTTGATCCCCAAAAAAATAGTCCAATTGATTTCGGAGCACAGCTCACGTTACCCGAGCCTAATCCCCAAGACAATAGACCAATTGATTTAGGAGCACAACTCATGTTACCCGAGCCTTTCCCTGAACCACGAGCATATTCAACCTTGATGCACAGGCTCATAGAATCGGGGTTTTTTCATCGCCCTCCTGTTGATTTAACTTGGCTCATCCGCAATCCTAGTGGCGCCCGTGTGGAAGAATGCGATGTCCCACGAGGCTGGCAGCCATCTGCGCCTGGTGCCGGCGGTGATCCGAGCTAATATTAGGGTCTGTCACAAAATAACTTGAACATCTAGCCTCCCATCTTGGCAGCATCTTTAAATCGCTTTCTTAAGATCTGACAACTGCACGGTATGCTGCACTTCTTCTTTAATGATTGCATCAACTTGCGATTGATAAGGCTCAGAAACATAATCGCGCAAACCAACATAAAACAACACCGATTCTTTTTCGCGTAAAACCGCATAATCTAATAGGTCATGTAAATCTTCCATCTGCACGACCGATGGCGTTCCGCTTTCTTGATGACTCGTGTTAATTAATTCATGCATATAAGACATGTATTCGTCGAGATCTTTAACGTGCTGGTCTTCGTCAACATTTGCCAACATGTTTTTATACAGGTCTTCGTGCTTTTTTTCTTGTATCACAAATTCTTTAAACAACGACTTGGCATCCGGGTTGCCAACCTGCGCCGCGAGCTCTTGATATAATACTTGGCTTTCATGTTCCTTTTCGACAGCAAATTGCAAGATCTCTTTGATCGAAAATATTTTAGACATACACTCTCTCCTTTTAAGACCTGTCAGGACGTAAGCGTCGCTTCAACGACGCCAATATCTGTCGGCGCTCGCCCTAACGAATATAATAAATCTAGCGCACTTTGTATACCAACCTTCACCGTTTGATTGCGATCAGCTCGATTATCATAAATTTGGTAGAACACACGATATTCCATCGGCGTAACATTGATCATCATCGAGTTGGCACCCGCCAATAACGCGATTTTTTTGGCGCTCGCATCCAACGTCTCTAATGCAGTGGTCACCAAAATATTTGAATCCGGATCAACAAAACGTGTCAGCGCAATAATCTTTAACATCGCATCAATCGATAATTTGCTCTGCGCGGCCAAAGGCGTATCAATAGCTGGAATCAACGGCCCAAACGAATACATGTCGGGGCCCAACGATTGAGTTAGTAATATATTATTAACAATATCCTCAGGGGTTTCGTCAGGCAACCCTGCAATAAATCCCGTCGCAATAATATAACCCATCGATTTTAGCTGTTTAATCAATGTTAAGCGCTCGTGTAATGACGCGCCAGGCCGCAATTGTCTAAAAATATCCTCATTGGATGTTTCGAATCGCAATAATGCAGCACGTGCGCCAGCTTGATATAATTTTTGATACAACTCTTTATCGCGCATACCAATACTCAAAAAAACCAAAATGCCCATTGCTCGCAACGTGCTAACGATTTTTACTAATTTTTTTTCGTCATACCAAGGATCTTCGCCCGATTGCAATACTAATGCTTTAAAACCATATTCATCGACAGCATGCTGTGCTACTTCAATAATTTCGTCAACACTCATCCGATAGCGCTTGACTACGCGATCAGAACGAATGCCGCAATAATGACAATTTTCGCGACAATGATTTGAAAATTCAATGATACCGTGAATACAGCTTGCATTATCATGCTCACGATGCCGGATGTGATTGGCTAATTCATATAATACTTTTAACTCGCGCGGGTCTTCCAATTTCAAAAGCGCCAGCATGTCTTGTCGCGATAACGGTTTTTTTAAATTTACTTTTTGTAAAATTTGTAATGTATTGGCCGGCAAATCGCTTTCTGAAAAATGCGATAACCGCTCATCCATTTTTTTTAATTCAAAAAATTTATCTTTCCAGAGTGATAAAATCTCCAGTGCTTCTTCTGTAGAAATTTTGCGAACTAAAATACCGCCTTGTGCATAAACATAATCACCCACTGCTGCGTCACTAAGATCCAATAAGATATTACGTTTTTCACCAAAATAATCGACTACGCCGCCGCCATTTTCGCGAATTTCAATTAATTGTCCTGGAATCGCATAGCACATATTTTCACCATTTTCTTCACCAACAGCTCTGAGCTTACAATTTTTTACTTGGCAGCTCTGAGCTGCGACAAGCCAGTCACAGCAAGGGTTTTATCCCGTCTCGCAGCTCTGAGCTGTGGTGTAGGAAATATCATACAAAATTTTAATCCGCGCAGCTCTGAGCTGCTACAACAGAGGCGCAGCAAGCCTCTCCCGCCCCTTGATTGCGTCAGCTCTGAGCTGCGATGAGGGTGATGATGTCGTTTAGGCAATCTCGTACACAATCGCTTAACCCTTCACCTAACGAAATATCTTTTGGCTGAATACCAATGATATCTATTTCTGTCTCACCCCCTAATTGCATCAACAACTCTAACACTTCGGCTAAGCCAAAACCATGTGTCGAAAGCGAATCCGATTTGACATAAATCTTGGCCTCTTCAGGCTTGAATCGCTTTATCGTCCCAGGCGGCATTTGCATGTTCACCGCATCAATAATCGTCACCTTTTTATACTGCGAAATTAAATCAATCAGCGCCAGTCCATCCGTGCCTCCGTTCACATAATCAACGTTTGGTTTTGGATATTCAGATAATAATTTTAATGCGGCTGGACCAACACCATCATCACGACGCAATAAATTTCCGATGGAAAGAATTAATATATGGGCCATATTTACACGAACTCAACATCCAACATATGCGCCGAACAAGAAATACAAGGATCGTAAGCGCGCACGAGCATTTCCAATAAAAGCGTAATTTCTTTCTGTGATTTTTTAGAAATGCCCGGCAATAATGCTTTAAAATCTTCTTCGATATTATTTACATTCTGTCCAGTAGGAATAACACAATTCGCATCTTGAACAATACCTTTATCATTAAATATATATTCATGATACAACGTGCCGCGCGGCACTTCAACGGCACCCACGCCAGAACCCGGCGTCACGACAACAGAACGTTCTTCTAATTTTAAATTCATGTTTAATAAACTCTCTGCGGCCGCAATAGAATCATCCGCCACATGCACAAGCTCAACAAACTGTGCAACGGTATTTAAATAAGAATTATAACACGGCGACTTCAATCCTAAATCTCGCGCAATTTGTTTGGCATCATCCGACAACCATTGCCCATTGTTATTAAACCGCGCCAAAGCGCCCACCATGTATGATACGCGATTATGTTTTGCGCGCTTTGCGGTTGCATAATCAACAATATATTCGTTCACCACATTACGATAATTTTTATATGAAATCTCACCGACATCACTCGAATAAATGTTACCTTCTAACAAGGTATAAAACCCTTTTTTCTGCAGAGAAATATATTCTGTTTCTCTCTCAAACGCTGGAAACTTCAATCCCTTTAAAATAGAAACACCTTGTTTTAACTCTTCCTTTGCTTCGTGCAAGCGCTTTAATACTTCTTCTAATTCTTTTTTTGTCGGCAACTTTGACATCGCTTTAACATCCGTCGTCGTTGAATGGATCAAGCGACCGCCAATAACCCCGCCGATGTAATGTCCAAATCGTTTTAAATTTAACGCATGCACAACAACATCTTTATTCGTTTTCGCGAGTGGAAAAACTGACTTAATGCCTTTGAAATCAGGTACGGCCAAAAAATAAATATGTAATACATGACTTTCAAAAAACTCACCGCAATTTAACAATCGACGCAAACATTTTTCTTGTTCAGAAATCTTAACATTAAATGCGTCTTCAATCGCACGCAATGCCGCCAACTGATGCCCGACCGAACAAATACCACAAATGCGACTCGATACAATAATCGTCTCATCATAATGCCGACCTCGCAACATCGCTTCAAAAAAACGTGGTGCCTCGACAATTTCGAGCCGGCACATTAAAATTTTTCCCTTATTGATATCGACTTTAATATTCCCGTGCCCCTCGACTCGCGTAATGTGATGTACATCAATTTTTGTCATCTGGAAAAATCTCCTTATCCCGCTCAAGAAATAATTTAAATTTATCCAGCGCATCCGCTGCACTTAAATTATATTTCTGCAAAATTTCTTTCATCGATTCGATATTGGCTTTTGGAATAGCGCCGCGACAACCAAAACAGTAACCACCATTGCTCGGGCAAATTGCATTACAACCCGCACGAATCACAGGCCCCAAGCAATGTATACCCTTTTCATATACACAGGTGTTTTCATTCATCTTACATTCGACACATACTGGATAGGTCGGTATTTCAGGCTTTTTTCCCAACAATAAATCTTTTACAACACGTAAAAACTCATGCGTATCAATCGGGCACCCGGGAATCATTGCATCGACCTTTACGACTTCACTCACACCTCTCGCAATCGTTGTACGATCAATCTCGGGATGACCCGGATACACTAAATGCAATAATTTGTCATCGGGATAAAAATTTCGAAGCGCATTCACGCCCGCAATGGTCGAACACGCCCCCAATGTCACCAATAATTTTGACCGCGCCCGAATATCTTTAATTTTTTCTTCATCGGGTTTACGCGAAATCGATCCTTCGATAAAAGCAATATCATAACTTTCCGCTTTATCGGTCATCACTTCACGAAATTCAACGATGTCGACTAACGCCAACAAATCAAATAATTGTTCCGGCGTTAAATCAACGGCACACAACTGACAACCTTCGCAACCGGTAAAATCAAAAAATGCAACCTTGGGTTTTTTAGACATCAAAATAACTCCTCGTTATGTTCGACATCCGCATAATTAAACACCGGCCCCTTCTGACACACATAAACACCTTCCATCTGACAATGGCCACATTTACCTACGCCGCATTTCATACGACGCTCTAACGACATATAAATATTTTCTTTCGGCATGTGCTTATCCATCAATGATGTTAAGACAAACTTATACATGATCGGTGGCCCGACAATAATGGCGATTGTCTCGGCAGGATCAAAATCAATTTTAGGAATTAACGTCGTAATCACACCAACATTGCCAGTCCAATCTGCTTCGGGATGATCCAACGTTTCAAGCAATTCAACATTGCTACCGACTGACAAGTGATGAATTTTTTTAAGTTCATCCGGAAACATACGATCTTGCGATGTTTTGCAACCGTATAAAATTGAGATTTTTTTATAATTTTTTGCATTTGGAATGACTTGATTGATGAGCGACCGCAACGGAAAATAACCAATACCGCCTGCAATAAATAACAAATGTTTCCCTCGCATGCGCTGAAAAATTTTATCATCAAAGCCGTGACCAAAAGGCCCGCGAATATAAATCAAATCATTTTTTTTAAATGTAAATAATTTTTTAGTGACATCGCCAACCGCACGTGCGCATAAATCAAAACGATTACCCGAATCAGGCGGCGATGCAATTGAAATGGGTGCCTCACCTATTCCCAAAATAGATACTTCAACAAATTGTCCTGGATCATGCCCCAAACTTCCTTTGCGTAACAATTCAATCTGAAAAAACTTTTCATGCTCGGTAAAATTTCTAACCTTAACGATTCTTGCAGGTTCCGGCAAATACAGTTTTGCATTGGATTGAACTAATGCTAATTCCATTCTTTTTCATCCTCACCATTAATCGCTTCTGCAATGGTTTTTGGACTGATGTCGGCCAGACACGCACGCACACAGCGTCCACAACCCACACAAACCGATTGTCCATGTTTCTTCATCAAATAATTAAATTTTCGATTGATGCGATGATGTAATCGCGCAGTCGCCGTCGGGCGAAAGTTTTCACCCGTTGCCACCGTCGTAAAATCATGCAGCATACACGCATCCCAATGACGCTGGCGCTTTCCGGCCCGCATATTCAGCTCCCAATCATCGGTAACATTAAAACAATAGCAGGTGGGACAAACCATAACACAAGAACCGCAGCTCAAACAGCGCGCACCTTCATGCTCCCAAACCGGATGATGCGTGTTTTCTTGAAAAAGCTCGGGGAATTTTTCTAAGTCTTTAAATGGCTTTAATGATTCAAATGCTTTTGCTTTCGCTTGTTGGTATTCCTCTAATTCTTTTTCTTCACCTTTGATCGCCCGCAAGAATTGTTCGGCAAACACATTTCCGCGATCGGTTGCGACCTCAACAAGATATTGATCATCTTTCAGCGGATATAACATGATATCATAACCCGTCTTTGCATAATGTGCGCCGACCTTATAACAAAATGAGTCTTGATCACAGGTTTGATGACAATCCAATCCAATGATAATTGCTTTCTCGCGTCGCTCTAAATAATTGGGATCACCATGCAGATCGGCAAACGCTTCATCTAATATTTGAATGCCGCGCAAATCACATGGATGAATACCAAATAAGACGAGCGGTTTAGATTCGATCTTCGCAATAATTTGTCCATCGGCAGTATAATCAAGAAGCGTTTCATGCGGCGGAAAGAAAAATTTCTTTGGCGGTAACACGGTCGGTCGACAACCCCAAAAAATATCGTGACTCGTCTTTACATAGTTATACAAAACTCGACTATCTTGCTTCGTTAAAGCGGCCACTTGATAAGTTGATAAAACTTGATCGATCCCTTTCAAAAGCGCCGTTTTTGTGGTTTTGAGCAGCATGGCAATCCGTTGTTTTATATCTCTACCTTATTGCACAGATGTAACAATAACATTTATTGGGTGGGATGACAATAGCATCTGACACCACGCATCAACCCCTTCTCCCGTCGTGCACGAGACTTCCAATATCTTTACTTTTGGATTAATCTTTTTAAGATCTGCATAAAAACGCGCGCGATTAAAATTAAGATACGGCAAGAGATCAATTTTGTTTAGCACAACTATGCTGGCTTCGCGAAACAACAAGGGATACTTTATCACTTTATCATCTCCTTCGCACACGCTTAACACGGCAATTTTGAAATTTTCACCCACATCAAATTCCGCCGGACAAACTAAATTACCAATATTCTCCACAAAAATTAAATCTAACTTTTTCAAATCAAATGCATTCAGTGCCTTCTCAACACTCACTGACTCCAAATGACATGCCCCGTGCGTATTCACCATCGCAATCGGCACTTGATAGGGTGCTAAACGTTTGGCATCCTCGTCCGTTTCAACATCACCTTCAATCACCGCCATGCGATAACGTTGACGCAATATTGAAAACGTTTTTTCCAAAAGAGATGTTTTGCCTGCGCCGGGCGAGCCAATTAAATTTAACATGCAAATGTTATGTTGTTTCAATCGCGCGCGCAAATCATTTGCTTTTTCTTCATTGGCGATTAACAAATCTTGTTTAATTAAAATTTCCATATGTTAGTCCCCATCAATACTGCTTAAAATAATTTCTTTTCCGCTTAAAATATCCAACTCGACACTATCACAGTGCGGACAGCAATAACTATCACCGATCACTTTAAATTCTTTTTTACACTGTACACAAAGTGCTTTTACTGGAATTTCTCGAATAATTAATTTAGATCCTGATGCAATCGTATCTTTCGCTAACGTTTCAAACGCAAACTGCAAAAATTCGGGAATGCATTGCCGCATTTGACCAATTTCTAATGTCGCTTTATTGATTTTTTTTAGATTGTTTTTGACCGCCGTTTGCTCAATGGTTTTTAAAATATCTTGTATGATTGAAAACTCGTGCATAAGATTGTATATTATCACACTTCAAATCACTAACAAGGAGAATAAAATTCATGCGCACTGCACAGCATCCTCAACATGAACAATTAAAACAGTATCTCGCAAAGGATCAATGGATCCGCATGTTACCACTCGTTGACAAAACAGAAGATCCCGCTTTGCATTGGACGATTTCGCATGTAACAGAAATTCAAGACAAAAAAGAACGCAACACCTATCACAATCTCACCAAGGCGCTGATTGATGCGGATTTTAATTTAGCGTTACGTGGCGCTGCGTGTGGTGGACTAACAGAATTAGTAGGTATCCTATTAACATATCGACAAATACTCGGTATTGATATCGATGCACGAGGCGCCCATACACAACAAACCGCCTTGCATCGTGCCACCAAAGGTGGTCATGCTGCTATCGTTCGACAATTATTGGCACATGGTGCAACGCTCACACCAAAAGATCAGGCAGGAAAGACAGCAGAAGATCTGGCTCAAAAAGATGATATACGAGATTTATTAACACGACCCACCACATCACCAACCGAATCCGATGGCTATGACGCCGATGGGGAAAAAACAAATGGTTCAGAACCAGAAATGGTAGATAGTCCCGCGGTCTGCGACAAGGAAGTAGAGGAGGGATTCACATTGGTTAACGCCACAGGCAATTAATGCGAACAAGTACGTTGGCCGTAAGGCCCAACAAATTGTTCCCGTTGGGCTTCGCTTCGCTCAGCACCAACCTACATTTTATTTAGAACCAACCGTGCTTCCAACACGGGTCCGGCGGTTTGCAATGCGCGGCCGGTGGGTGTATTGGAAAAACGTTCGAAATTTCTAGCAAACCGCGCGGCTAAGTTCTCTAACGCAACATCGTATGCATTTTTATCCGTCCATGCGCGCTTGGGATTCAAAATATGCGCATCCACGCCTTTTAGTTGTGTCGGGATTGTTAAATTAAAGATGGGGAATTTTTCAGTGTTTGCATCATCAATCGAACAATCTAAAATTACATCGATAATTGCGCGCGTCGCTTGAATTGAAATACGTTTACCCACGCCGTAACCACCACCAATCCAGCCCGTGTTCACTAAAAATGCGCGCGTTTTATGCTGCATCATTTTTTCGCTTAATAATTTAGCGTAACAAACCGGATCCAATAATAAAAACGGCGAACCAAAGCAGGCGGAAAACGTTGCAACCGGCTCGACTACCCCTAACTCTGTTCCCGCCACTTTTGCCGTATAGCCAGACAAAAATTGATACATCGCTTGTGCAGTATCTAAAATAGACACTGGCGGTAATACGCCATACGCATCACAAGTAAGAAAAATAATTCTGTTAGGATGCGTGCCACGCGAAACCGGCTTGACGATATTATCAATATGATAAATTGGGTATGAAACCCTTGTATTTTCAGTCTTTTTGGCACTATCAAAGTCAACAACACCCTGTGCATCAACCACCACATTTTCTAATAATGCATCGCGCTTAATTGCATTGTAAACATCGGGTTCTTTTTCTTTTGAAAGACGAATAGTTTTTGCATAGCATCCTCCTTCAAAATTAAACACCCCGTCATCATCCCAACCATGTTCATCATCGCCAATTAATTTTCGCTTTGGATCCGTCGATAACGTTGTTTTACCCGTACCGGATAATCCAAAAAATAATGCCGTATCACCTGATTCACCTTGATTAGCAGAGCAATGAAACGAGCCAATTCCTTTTAGCGGCAGAAAATAATTCATCATCGAAAAGATGCCTTTCTTCATTTCACCGCCATACCATGTGCCGCCGATTAATGTCATGCGTTCCGTCATATGAAAAGCAACAAAATTTTCTGAACGCAAACCAAATTTTTTATAATCGAGACAAGTTGTTTTGCAAGCGTTTAAAATCGTCCAGTCGGGTTTAAAGTTCTCGAGTTCTTCTTCGCTCGGGCGAATAAACATATTTTTAAAAAAATGCGCCTGCCACGCAACTTCTGTCACCAAACGCACACAAAGACGGGTATCGGGATTCGCGCCACAAAATCCATCGATGATATACAATGTTTTTTCGGATAATTGTTGTGTCGATATTTTTTTTAAATAATCCCATGTCGCTTGATCAATCGGCTGATTATCTGAGCCAGCGGCTTTCCACCAAACATGTTTTTCGGTTTGCGGATCTTTAACAATATATTTATCTTTTGCTGAACGTCCGGTAAAACGCCCTGTTTCAACGGAAACCGCGCCATGCTGCTGGGTTAATACCCCTTTTTCATAGCCACAAAGAGATGGGTCGGTTTCATGTTTAAATAAAATTTCATAGGAGGGATTGTGATGGATTTGTTGAACATTGTTGATGCCAAGAGTTTTTAAATCCATCGGGATGCTCCGTATTAATAACGCGAGGATGACAAGTACTATTTTTTAGCTTTCTTCTTCGCTATCTTTTTCTTCGCCGTTGTCTTCTTCGCTGCCTTTTTCTCTGCAACTTCCTTCGGGGCTGATTTATCCGCTCTTTCTGGCGCTTGTACGACTTTCACATAATCGCAATTTTTCTGCGGACAGGCATGTTCTGTCCCGCGACGCTTTGTTATCTTAAGCATGAGCATTGGCCATTTACATTTTGGGCATACTTCATCAATCGGCTCATACCAAACCGCGTATTTACAATCCGGATAACGCGAACAGGAATAAAAAATCTTTCCATAGCGTGATTTGCGTTTCAATATAGTTCCTTTGTGACATTCTGGACAACGCACGCCTGTATCCGCCGGTTTTTCGAGCGGTTCGATATGTTTACATTTAGGATAATTCGTGCACCCAATAAATTTACCGTATCGCCCACGACGAATTTGCAGATCTGAACTACAGTCCGGACATTTACGTCCTTCTACAATTTCAGGGGTATCCGGCTCGTTCTCTTCCGGATTTAAACTGCGCGTGTAATCACATTCGGGATATGTAGAACAACCAATAAATTTTCCATTACGTCCGAGACGAATGACGAGCGGCGCACTGCATGTCGGACATTTTTCGTCAGTTTTTTCTTGCGTCACATCGCTACGTTTAACGTCTTTTTCAATTTTATCGATTTGTTTTTTGAACGGCACCCAGAATTTTTCCAATAATGGCACCCAAACGGTTTCGCCGCGTGAAACTGCATCCAACTGTCCTTCTAAATGTGCTGTAAAATCGTAATCCACATATTGCGTGAAATAAGTGGTTAAAAACTTAGTGACAATTCGACCGACATCCGTTGGGTGAAATCGCTTTTGCTCCAGAATGGCATATTTTCGATACTGTATGGTTGAAATAATTGCTGCATATGTTGAAGGGCGGCCAATATCATGTTCTTCCAACACTTTAACTAAACTGGCTTCTGAATAACGTGGCGGCGGCTCTGTAAAATGCTGATCGCACAAAATATCTAACAAATCAACTACATCACCTTTTTTAAGTTCAGGCAATAAATTTTCTTCTTTGATTTCTTCTAAATCCGTTCCTTCTTGATACACTTTAATAAACCCCGGATTGGCAATGGTCGATCCCGTCGCACGAAACATATTGTCGGAGCCGCATAACAAATCAACGGAAACCGTAAAAATATCCGCATGAATCATCTGACAAGCAATCGTACGCTTCCAAATTAAAGCATATAATTTATATTGTTGCGCGCTTAAGTATGTCTTAATGGATTCGGGCGTGCGCATAGCTGACGTCGGACGAATCGCTTCATGTGCTTCTTGCGCATTTTTACTCTTTGTTTTAAATACTCTTGGCGCATCCGGTAAATCATCTTTGCCGTAATGCTTGGCGATAAACGCGCGAATTTCCTCCAACGCTTCATTGGCCAAACTGACTGAATCTGTACGCATATACGTAATCAAACCCGTGGTGCCCATGCCAATTTCAATACCTTCATATAATTGCTGCGCAATCATCATGGTTTGTTTGGCAGAAAAACCTAATTTATGCACTGCTTCTTGTTGTAACGTAGAGGTGATAAATGGCGGAGCGGGATGGCGCTTTCGCATTTTTTGCTCGACTTGCTCAACAACCAGTTTCCCTTTTGCAGCGCGTGTTAATTTTGTTTTAATTTCTTTGGCTTGTTTTTCTTCCGTAACCGTGAATTGCTCAACTTTTTCATTTTCATATTTTGTGAGGCGAGCATTAAATCCTTGTTTCTTCGCTTTACAATCTGCAACAACCGTCCAATATTCTCGCGACTTAAATGCTTCGATCTCTTCCTCACGCTCAACGATCAATCGTAATGCGGGACTTTGTACACGGCCTGCCGACAATCCTGTTCTCACTTTTTTCCACAACAGTGGGGACAACGTAAATCCAACCAAATAATCTAATGCGCGACGTGCTTGCTGTGCATTGACAAGATTCATATCGATTTGACGTGGATTTTCAATCGCATGTTGCACGGCCGTTTTTGTAATTTCATGAAAAACAACACGATGCACCATTTTGTTTTTTAATGCGCCTTTCTCTTGCAACATATCGTAAAGATGCCATGCAATCGCCTCTCCCTCGCGATCCGGATCGAGTGCAAGATACAATGTGTGTGCTTTTTTTAAGGCTTTACAGATATCATCCAGACGTTGTGCGTTTTTTTCAATGACCTGATAACGCATGGCAAAACCATTTTCGGTATCCCCCGAGCCACTCTTCGGCAATAAATCCCGAACATGTCCATAAGATGCTAAAATAGAAAATTCTTTCCCCAAATATTTTTGAAGCGTCTTTGACTTCGCTGGTGATTCGACAATAACAAGATTTTTAGTCATAGTATTTTATCAATGTTGTATTTCGCATGGCTCATTAAACACAAAGTCTTCGAGCCATCCTATTTGTTCACTACGCTCTGGTAAATTATATAATACCAATAAACTCACCCATTTAATTTCCGACACTTCAATCACGGGTTCCGCTAACGCCATGACGCGATCAATAATTAATTCTCGCGTACGCATATCTAAAATACCGGTTTGCTCAAGATACAAAATACAACCGCGCGCTTCAGGTGTGATTTTTGCAAGTTCTGGTGGCGAATAAATTCGAACATTCTGTGTGCTCGTCGATTTATTCTTGCCAAATTCAATCGCCGATTTTTTTAACACATCGAACCATTCGAATGCTTCATACACCCGATCATGTTGGAATCCTGCCGTAACCATTTCTGTTTTAATGATTTGTTTGTTCGCTTGCAGCGGAATCTCTTCGCTGACATAGTTCTCAAACAAATACATGAGCACGTCTAATAAGTTTTCTTTCATGGCTCTCTTTTATTTAATCCGACAATAGCCACCCGGCACCTCTTTTATATAACCACCAAGCTCTAACGATAGCAACAGTGATGATATTATTTCAATCAAACAACCGCTTCGAATGATCAAAACATCGAGTGTTGTAAGCTCAAATCCGATGCAGGATAACAGCTTCTGGTGTTGATCGTCTAGTGGGTGATGTGGCTTTTTCGGCTTATCTGGCGATATTTTGGACAAATCGAGGTCAAATCCGCTCAATTCATTGATCACATCTTGAGCGGTTTCAACTAATTTAGCCCCATCACGGATCAGACAATGACTGCCCTTGGACAACGGATTATGGATTGAACCAGGCACAGCAAAGACTTCACGACCTTGCTCGCCTGCCAATCGCGCAGTAATCAGTGATCCGCTTCGCGCAGCAGCTTCCACTACCAAAACACCAAGACTCAGCCCACTGATTAAACGATTGCGTCGGGGAAAATTAAATTTTTGAGGACGCATCTCAAGTGGAAATTCAGAAATCACCGCTCCACATTCGGCAATACGAGCGCTCAGATTTATATGCTCTTTTGGATAAATATGACGCAAACCACCACCCAACACCGCAATAGTTTCTCCACCGCAAAGTGCTCCCTCGTGACTCGCCGCATCAATACCACGAGCCAAACCACTGGTTATAACCAATCCACATTGAGAAAAATATTGCGCAAATTGATAGGCCGTTTCACAGCCTGTCGAGGTCGGCGTACGACTACCGACGATGGCTAATTGCGGTTTTGCCAAACAATCAAGATTTCCCCATATATACAAAATATGTGGCGGATCCTGGATTTCTTTTAATAACCTCGGATAATGATCGTCTTCACAAGTCACAATGTGATGATTTTTTTCTTCTGCCCATTTTAATTCTGCATCGATTAATGACCAATTTATATTGGAAAATTCTTTTAATTGCGAAAAATCATCGTCACCATATTTTAGAATCTGTTGGATATCACTCGATTTTAATCCGAGAATATGATTCAGCGCTAAATAATTTCGGAGATTGCTGTGCATGGCTGTTGTCCATTAAAAAACAAAAAGTTATCTACAATATGAACAATATCCAATCTGAATTAGCTGAAATGCATGTCAGCATTTTACTGATGAGCTTTGCTCAAGGGATAAGAATTTTCTAGACGATGAGATCACTTTGCCTTACAATGAAAAATCCGTTCTGATAACTAATGGAGATGGCAAATGCGCATCAAATTCTTAGCACTCCTGGGCATGATGTTGTTCTCGTTTTCTGCTTCTGCCACAGACATAACGATATATAACCAATTATCCACAAAGATCACAGCACATATATATTTGAATCCCGGAATCCTCGGTAGCTGCGGAACAACCTCTGATTTCACTGTGCCCGCACAAGCTAGCAAAAACAAAGCATACGGACTCTGCACGGTTGCCAGTGTCACCGCAACCGGCACCATACCGCCCGGCTGGTCAGATGCGGGTCAAACTAAATTGCTCTGCATCTGGAATGATAGCATCCTAAGCAATTTAGGTTATTTTCCACTCTATATTGATCCAAGCAAAGGATGTCGCTATGGTGACGCCTCATATGTAAGCTTTTTTTAATTCAACAACTCGTTGCTCATACGATTTTTCTAAATAGCCCTAAATAGCCCTTGAAGTTTCAGCGTTTTGCCCCTATATTAGCACTCTCTTGAAGAGAGTGCTAATCCCATGAATTATGCATTTTGATCACTTTTAACTCAAATAACTTAAGGAGAAATAGCTATGTCGTCATTTCGCCCATTACATGACCGAGTACTGGTCAAGCCAGTCAAAGAAGATGTGAGCAAAGGCGGTATTGTCATTCCAGACAATGCCAAAGAAAAACCCAGCCGAGGCATCGTTGAAGCGGTAGGCCCAGGCAAGCTTGATGACAACGGCCATCGTTCGCCGATGGATGTCAAAAAAGGGAACACGGTATTGTACGGAAAATATTCCGGTACCGAGGTCAAACTCGACGACAAAGAACTCGTCGTGTTACGCGAAGAAGATATTTTAGGCATCATTGAATAATTGAATAATTTAATAAAACAAGAGGATATGATTATGGACGGTAAACAAATTGTTTTTGGACATGAAGCCCGCGATCATTTAGTCGCTGGCATCAATATTTTAGCAGACGCAGTCGGCGTAACGATGGGGCCAAAAGGCCGCGTGGTCATGTTGGGTCAATCTTTTGGCGCACCACGTGTCACCAAAGATGGCGTCTCTGTTGCAAAAGATATTAAATTAAAACACCCACTTCAAGACATGGGCGCACAAACCTTACGTGAAGTCGCCTCACAAACATCGGATGATGCGGGCGATGGCACAACCACGGCAACCGTTTTGGCTCGCGCAATCGTCACTGAAGGAATGAAGGCGGTTGTGGCCGGGATGAATCCTATGGATTTAAAACGCGGCATCGACAAAGCTGTCAATGCGGCCATCGAACAATTACAAAAACTTTCAAAACCTTGTACTGATCAAAAATCAATTGCACAAGTGGGTACGATTTCAGCCAATTCCGACACCGACATCGGTAACATCATTGCAGAAGCAATGGAAAAAGTTGGGAAAGAAGGCGTTATTACCGTTGAAGAAGGCTCAGGTTTAGAAAATATATTAGATGTGGTCGAAGGTATGCAATTCGATCGCGGCTATTTGTCACCGTACTTCATCAACAATCAACAAAACATGAGCGTCGAACTTGAAGCGCCTTATATTTTGTTAGTTGACAAAAAGATCGCAAACATTCGCGATATGTTACCTGTTTTAGAGTCTGTTGCAAAAGCGGGCAAGACATTACTGATTATCGCAGAAGATGTAGAAGGTGAAGCCTTGGCCACGTTGGTCATCAACAACATGCGCGGCATCGTTAAAGTCTGCGCGGTTAAAGCACCCGGCTTTGGCGATCGACGTAAAGCGATGTTAGAAGACATTGCACTTTTAACCAATGGCCAAGTCATTTCTGAAGAAGTCGGATTGACCCTAGAAAAAACAACGCTGAATGACCTCGGTCACGCCAAACGTGTTGTCATTACAAAAGACGACACCACCATCATTGATGGCGCAGGCGGTGCTGATAAAATCAAAGCGCGTATTAAGCAAATCCGAGCCCAGATTGAGGACACTTCTTCTAGCTATGATAAAGAAAAATTGCAAGAACGCTTGGCAAAATTAGCGGGCGGTGTTGCGGTTATCAAAGTCGGCGCGGCCACCGAAGTGGAAATGAAAGAAAAGAAAGCGCGCGTCGAAGATGCATTGCATGCAACGCGTGCAGCTGTTGAAGAAGGCATTGTCCCAGGCGGCGGTGTTGCACTCATTCGCGCATTGCAATCGTTAAAAGATTTAACCGGTGCAAACAGCGATCAAAACATGGGTATTGCCATTGTGCGTCGCGCAATGGAATCACCGTTACGTCAAATTACCAAAAATGCTGGTGAAGAAGATTCCGTCATTCTTTCAAAAGTAGTTGCTGGTAAAGACAATTTTGGTTTTGATGCGGCAACCAGTAAATACGGTAACATGATTGAGCTCGGCATTATCGATCCAACCAAAGTCACCCGAACTGCATTGCAAAATGCTGCTTCTGTGGCGGGTATGATTTTAATTACCGAATGTCTTATCGCCGATCTGCCTAAGAAAGAATGCGAACATGGCGATACAGGCGGAATGCCTGGCGGCATGGGAGGTATGGGTGGCATGGGTGGCATGGGCGGCATGATGTAATCAGCCTATTGCTCTTGTTGAGTAAAAACCGGCGCAGCAATGCGCCGGTTTTTTTATGCGCTTGACTTCCCCGCTTCTCTGAACTAAGGTACTTACAGTCTAATTAATAAGAGGATATTCCTGTGAAACGAAATATTATCATCTCGACTATCGTTGGCACTGTCGCCATCCTTGGCGCAAGTTTGTCTTTTGCAGAACCCATTCACGCCATTCCAACTACGGCGCCATTAATGAAAGAATTAACCCCAGCCACGACCAGCGCAAACAGTTTTAGTACAACACAACAAGCGGATATACAAAAAATCGTACATGATTATCTCATCAGCAATCCAGAAGTGTTGATGCAAGCATCACAAGTATTGCAACGAAAAATGCTAGAACAACAAAAAACAAAAACAATGAGTGCCATTCGTCAAATGGACTTATCTGATTTGTTAAATAATCCAAATTCACCGGTTGCCGGCAATAAAAACGGCGCAACCACGCTGATTGAATATTTTGATTATCAATGCCCGCATTGCCGCAACTTGGCTGCCACGCTTGACACAACAATGAAAGCAAATCCAGACTTGCGTGTTGTCTTTAAGGAATTTCCGATTTATGGCGCAATTTCTGAACTTGGCTCAAGGGCTGCACTGGCCGCCAATAGGCAAGGAAAATATTATGCGTATCATCGAGCCTTGTACAACGCCAAAACTCAAATTAATGAACAACTGGTCTTGCAAATAGCCAATCAATTAAAATTGAATATGGCGCAATTCAAAAAAGATCTCAACGACAACGCGATTGCACAAGAAATTAAGCATAATCAGAAGACGGCAACGCAGCTTGGTTTCATGGGCACACCGGCTATTGTTATCATGCCAACAAAGGGTGATGCTCAATCGCCGATACAATTTTTCCCAGGTGACACATCACAAGCGAACTTGCAGAAAATGATTGATGCGGTGAAATCATAACGCTGTATCCAAAATCTCCCAATGCTGCTTTTTAGCCAGTCGACGAAGCCGTCGATCCGGCGTAACCGCAATCGCCACATGCACCGCTTCTAACAAAAAGCGGTCATTAAATGAATTGCCATAAGCAACACAATCAAATAACTCTACGTGATATTTATCACATAATTTTTTCGCCGCTGTTAATTTTTCTCGCTTAAATAAATGTTGATTAGGCGGCAATGCAGTAAAAAATCCATTTTTCGTATTGTATTCGGATGCGACCACTTCATGAATGCCTAAACGCGATGCAATTTCATTCGCGATAAAATTGGGCGCGCCTGTTAACAATATAACAATATCGCTTGCCTGGTGATGCGCTTCGATACGCTCTTTTATAAAAGGTCTTACGCGTTGCAACAAGTAATCTTTGACAAACTGTGCTCCCAAAACAAATATTTCATCTTCAGACAAACCTGTAAAATATGCTTTATCTTTGATGAACACTTCGGTTTTAAATTTAAAAATCCATCGACATAAAAACCACAAGGAATAAAAGGTTTGTTTAATGCCGAACTTGCCTTTTTTGAATAAATACCAAGAAAACGCCGTGCCGGCGCTTTTGTTTTCAAGAATTGTGCCATCCAAATCAAATAAAATTAATCGCATCACCTCATCATATCAAATTTTGTTCAAATATCAACCTGCGCAGCTCTGAGCTGCTACAAGATAGGCTGTGACTAGATTAGAGCAGCTCAGAGCTGCGCTGCTTGCTATTTAGATAAGATGCGTTATCATTTCCGTACTCAAAAAAAATGTAACTATTCAGCACAAACAAGGAACGTCCATATTTTGGTGCTTTTGGGTGAAAAATCTCTTCAAAATGCTCATGTACTATCGTGTACACTCCGCTTTCTCATCGATTTTTCACCCAAAATCATCCAAAATCTGAACGTTCTCCGTGTTTTAGGTTTTGCGGTGAATAGTTACAAAAAAATAGGAAAATAAAAATGCCCATTCACAAAATTGATTTACTCAACATTATTAGGCAACAATATGACGAACGAAAAGGCGCAATACGCAAACGATTAAACACTCGTTCATTCGGCATGAAAAAACTATTTAACATCATCGATGCATTTCCCGATGGTGATCTCTCACAAAAAGATTTAATCAAAATTCTGAATGGAATTTTCGGCCTTTCGTCTTGGAATCGTAATACACTAACCGGCGAAATTGCGAACCAAATGAGAGAGCATATTCTCTGTCAATTAGATACTCACTTGCATCGCATATTTTTTCTCGACAACTGGACAGCCCTATCGCTCGGCAAAGGCGCGGCTGAAGATAATTTTTCGATCGGTTTTGCAAAAAGTTTATTAGCTCGAATCCTCACTCTAGTAAACAAAGATGAAAAAGAAATATTCCGAGAAGAATTTATCAAAATTTTAGAACGCAATCCTAACTTGCGTATGGCAATATTATCAGAAACCACACAACATACTCATGAAATACAACAGCGGGCGCAACGTGCCATTAAAAATTTACTCGATGGCGACCCGATACTCGCAACACTCGTACATAAAACATTTAAGCGCGCCAACAAACAGTTATTCGAGGAACATAGGCAAAGCTGGGCCAGACGCGGTTTAACGAACGCCGAGCAAATTTTCTCATCCCTCAAAACCGATACCGCACGCAACGAATTTGCCACTCATTTGTTAGCACAGCCGCTCGATCCCAATATGGAACTCGATATTGTCGCG
Organism: Gammaproteobacteria bacterium RIFCSPHIGHO2_02_FULL_42_13; assembly: GCA_001801405.1. Lineage (GTDB taxonomy): Bacteria > Pseudomonadota > Gammaproteobacteria > UBA12402 > UBA12402 > O2-02-FULL-42-9. Next base: position 38,232 of record MGXQ01000064.1, read on the forward strand.
GCAGATGGGAAGTTATGCCAAACAATACTGACCAGCGTCATCCCTATAAATGAGTCACGACATCTTTATTTTCAAGCTCGCAATCGACAAATTCACTCTCAAAATGACATTAAAAACACACTCGGTTTTTCCAAAATATCCCCCAACTCCATTCCCGCTGCGCTCGCTGCTGTCGTATTGCGCGTTAAATCACTCTGGAAACAAGTCGAGCCATCCTGGTGGGATAATTTTCGTCATTTGGTAGGCTGGGAATCAGAACATATCTCGACGTTGCGTAAAAATAACCCTTTATTTGAAATCGCACTGGACTCGCCTAAAAATAAATTAAATTCATTATATAGAGCATTTTGCAATAGCGCTCTGAGCCATCCAGATCGATCTGTTATCGCACATCACTTATGCGAAACATTGTTAGCTGAAACAACCCACGCTAATTTTACCGCCTGGATGACGCGAACTGATTTAGAAAATCAACAGTTGCTCGCTTACGCTTTAACCGTCGGTCGCTATCGCTTAATATTATCACTACATCATGGCGTAGCGGATTTGCGAGAACTACTTCCGACATCTGATTTACAAACAGCAATTAATCACATGGGGGACAATGTGGATCCATTTATTCAATCCAAAATACCGCCAATCAGGGAGCCTTTGCGCACACGCGTAAAACCTGTCATTCCTGGATTGAGCTCTGCCTTTATGAGATGCGGTTTAGGCGCAGGTCGCGACACCCATCCAACCGTTGAACAAGATGAACCTGCTGCTGGCGCTACGGCTGATACAGCTTCGCCACATCCTCAACCCGCCCCGGCAAGCAAAAACCCACATGCACCGCTTTTAGCAAGATCAACTCACTCTCGCTAATCGCCCACGCAGCTCTGAGCTGCTACAAGATAGGCCGCGACTGGATTAGAGCAGCTCAGAGCTGCTCATTGTGCCTAAAACGCGAATTCGTTATAATGCAAACATCGCATCTAATGAATAGGATATGCACCGGTGTTTACATCAAAAAAACCTCAGACCTTTCAGGACATGATCTTGGCGCTCCAAGCCTACTGGGCAAAACAAGGTTGTATGATCACACAACCACTCGACATGCCCGTCGGTGCGGGGACTTTTCATCCGTCGACTTTCTTGCGCGCAATCGGACCCGAACCTTGGCGCACAGCATTTGTACAACCCTGCCGTCGCCCGACGGATGGTCGTTATGGTGACAATCCCAATCGCACACAACATTACTATCAATTTCAAGTAATTCTAAAACCCTCACCCGAAGATATTCAAAAACTTTATTTAAATTCCATCACGGCACTCAGCATCGATCCGAAACAATGCGATATCCGATTTATGGAAGACAATTGGGAATCACCAACACTCGGCGCATGGGGACTCGGCTGGGAAGTTTGGTTGGATGGCATGGAAATTTCACAATTCACTTATTTTCAACAAGTGGGTGGCTTAGACTGCAAGCCAGTCACTGGTGAACTCACCTACGGACTCGAGCGCATCGCCATGTATTTACAAAATGCCGACAGCATGTTCGATATTCTGTGGTCGCATACACCGCGCGTTACCTACGGCGATATTTTTAAACAAAATGAAATTGAAATGTCTGCTTACAATTTTGAATATGCCGATGTCAACGCATTATTAAAACAATTTGATAATAGTGAAGCACAATGCAAAACATTGCTTGAAAATAAATTGCCCTTACCCGCTTATGAAATGATATTAAACGCATCACATGCATTTAATTTATTGGATGCGCGTCATGCGATTTCGGCAACAGAACGTCAACAATATATGCTGCGCATTCGCACGCTCGCCAAAGCGGTGGCGGAGCAATATTATGCATCTCGCGAAACGCTTGGATTTCCATTACTTAAAAAAGATGAAGCATGACAAAGAAAGCCAACTTGTTGCTCGAAATTTTAACCGAAGAGCTACCGCCAAAAAATTTGACGCGACTCGCCATGAGCCTTAAAGAATCTATTGCCGAAGGTTTAAAAACATCGGGGTTTGAATATGAACTCGACGACGTATTGCTTGCCACGCCGCGTCGATTAGCTGTTATTTTAAATAACGTCACGGCCAAACAACCCGATCAAGTCATCGAGCGAAAAGGCCCGTTGACGTCTATCGCATTTTTTCCCGACGGCGCGCCCAAACCACAAGCAACAGGGTTTGCAAAATCATGCGACGTATCTGTCGAACAACTCGAACGACTTGACACGCCCAAAGGTGAATGTTTATATTTTAAAAAAACCGAATCCGGAAAATCAATTTTTGATTGTTTACCAGACATTGTCACCGAAGCAATAAAAAAATTACCCATCAAAAAACAAATGCGCTGGGGCGATCATGACATTACTTTTGAACGACCGGTGCATGGCATTATGTTGATGTATGGCCGAAAAATTGTGCCTGGCATCATTTTAGAAAAAACCACCAGCAATAAAACACAAGGCCATCGTTTTTATAACCTATCGCCCATCACTATTTCATCACCCAAAGCCTATGTTAAAACACTCAAAAAATATGCGCATGTATTCGTAGATTTCAACGAACGAAAAAACATCATTCGAACACAAGCCATCCATGCAACCCAGCGTATTGGCTCCCCGGTAATCAGCGACGCATTATTAGATGAAGTGACCGCCTCCACCGAATGGCCGCTAGCGCTGTTAGCCAACTTTTCAAACGATTTTTTAAGTTTACCAAAAGAAGTATTGATCGCCTCGATGGAAAAACATCAGCGCTGTTTTCCGGTCGTTGATCAATATAATCAATTACTACCACATTTTATTACGACCGCCAACATCAAACCATATCGCACAAAATATATTATCCGCGGCAATGAGCGCGTGATGCGCGCACGCCTTTCGGATGCAAAATTCTTTTATGAAACAGACTTGAAACATCCGCTCAACATGTATGTCGAGCAATTAGGTCATGTGGTTTTTCAAAAACAACTCGGAACATTATTAAATAAAACTCAACGTCTACAAAAATTGTCGAGTTATATCGCAAAACAATTAAAAATTAAAACCACTGATATTGAGCGCGCCGCTTTGCTTTCTAAAACAGATCTGATGACGAGCATGGTTGGCGAATTTCCCGAATTACAAGGCATCATGGGCGAATATTACGCGCAAAATGACAACGAGCCCGAAACCGTTGCGATCGCATTAAAAGAGCAATATATGCCCCGTTTTTCGACAGATGACCTACCCAAAACAGAGACCGGCCAAACGCTCGCCATTGCGGATCGCATTGACACGCTCGTCGGCATGTTTGGCATCAATCAAATTCCCACGGGCACCAAAGATCCGTTTGCATTGCGTCGTGCCGCATTCGGGTTGATTCGTATTATGATTGAAAATGAATTGCATTTAAATTTAAATGAATTAATCAAAGAAACCTATAACATCTACAAACATTCCGATCATCCGCTACCAAAAGAACATCTCGGCGTCACGCTCGGCGCATTTATTTTAGATCGTTTAGCAACATGGTCTCAGCAAAACGGCTTTACGCTCGACCAACATAATGCAACGCTCGGCGGGCCGATTTGGCACGAAGATTTAGTCTTATTTCATGCGCGTCTAAAAGCCGTTCAACATTTTGCAACATTGCCCGAAGCAGAAAGTTTAGCCGCCGCAAACAAGCGCGTTAAAAACATACTTATTAAAAATGAAGCGGACATATTAAAACACGCATTTAAAATGGATCTTTTGAAAGAATCAGCCGAAATTCAGCTCGCGCGCGACATCAGCAAAAAAATTGAAGCGGCAGATGCGTTTGAAAAAAATCGTGATTACACCGGATTATTAATTGACCTTGCTAAATTGCGCGACCCCGTCGATCGATTTTTCGAAACCGTCATGGTGATGGATGAGGATCCAAAGCTACAACAAAATCGATTAGCACTCTTGGTAAAACTGCGCGAACTCTTCTTAAAAGTCGCCGACATTTCTTTATTGCAGATTGGCGCATCATGAAAAAATTAATTATTCTCGATCGTGATGGAGTCATCAACAAGGAATCCGCTGCGTATATCAAATCACCCGATGAATGGATCCCGATTACCGGTAGCTTAGAAGCCATTGCGCAATTAAATAAAGCAAATTTTACTGTCGTGGTCGCGTCAAATCAATCCGGCGTAGGTCGAGGTCTTTTCTCGCCAGAAACCTTAGAACAAATTCATCAAAAAATGCAGCGCGCATTAAAAAAATACGGCGGCCATATCGATAAAATTTATTTTTGTCCGCATACGCCTGATGATCATTGCAAATGCCGAAAACCGAAAAGCGGTTTGTTCGATCAAATTAAAAAAGATTATGATATCAATTTAAAAAAAATCTATGCGGTTGGTGATTCAAAACGTGATTTAGATGCTGCGAAAGCATGCAAAAAGATTCTTGTCTTAACCGGTCACGGGAAAGAAACACTAGACGAAAATCCAGCTATTATAAAAACAGTCACCGTAAAAAATAATTTGGCGGCAGCGGCTGCATTTATCTTGTCATCCCCGGCTGCGCGTTCCGCACACCGGGAATGACAAACAATCAATATAATCCAAATAAATTAAACAAAATATTTATCAACTGCATCGCTGGACTTAATAACATACTCAGTACGCCAGTCACAATTAATAACACCAAAATATAAAATCCATACGGTTCGATGCGATCATATTGATAGGCCATTTTTCCTGGCAACAAACTCGATACAATTTTTGCACCGTCGAGCGGCGGCAAAGGAATTAAATTTAGGACGCCTAAAATACAATTAATAATGATGCCAGCTTGCCCCATTAAAATAATGGGATATAAATTTGGCATACCCTGTGCAACGAATAATTTACCCGCAAAACCAATACCGCCCCAAACAAATGCCATCAAAAAATTTGATACAGGGCCCGCCAACGAAACCCAAATAATATCACGACGCGGATGACGAAAATTGCGCGGATTGATCGGCACTGGTTTTGCCCAGCCAAACATAAATCCACCCAAGTATAACAATGCCAAGGGCACAACGATGGTGCCAATGAGATCAATATGCTTAAACGGGTTAATCGTCACGCGACCCAAAAACTGCGCCGTCTTATCGCCCGCTTTCGACGCCACCCAGCCATGCGCAACCTCATGTATCGTGACCGCAAACAAAACAGGCAATGACCAAATGGCGATGCTTTGCATGATATTCAGTTGCATAAGACCCATATTTTATTCCCTCTAGTGATTGGCTAATTTATGACAATATCGTATACTGATTCTAACATAAATAGGGGGGAATTAGACTATGCGCAGATTTGTATTAATTTTGTTCGGTGCAATAATTATTTTACCTTTTACTGCCTGGGCAGTATGGCAAGTCGCCAACCCAGTGCGCAGCGATTCATCATCCAACAGCATCGTCAATCCCGCATTAGGCAAGAGTGATTACCCCTCTAATTACACCATGCGCCCCGCATTTAATGTTCATCTCAGCAATGCATCCTTGCAAATTAATATTGAAAAATTCGCGGCAGCACATCAATGGAATGTCATCTGGCGAACAACTCAACAGTTTCCCGTTTTAAATCGATCGCCCATTTCGGGATCGACTTTTCCGATTACACTCAATCGTTTATTAGAGCATTATCCCTTGTACGCACAATATGACATGAAAACGAAAACGGTTTGGATTTTTCCGAAGAAAAAATAAATACTATTTTTTAGGCGGTGTTTTGACATGGGCCGTCTTGCTCGGCGCTTTTTTAACAACTTTTGGCGGCGACGGCAGATACAGTGGACCGCTCTGTCCACAGCCAACTAAAGAAAGCGATAAAAATAAAATAATAAAACGCATTAAGATACCTACTATTATGATTGCAATAAATTTTCTGAACGTTCATTATAACCCTCTCTAGCAACACGAGACAACTCATGATTAAATTATTACCGTACATCGAAATCAATCCAAACATCGCTCCTATTGCGAGTGTTATCTGGCTGCATGGATTAGGCGCAGACGGTCACGATTTTGAACCCATTGTTGCCGACTTAAAGTTACCCAAAAATCTGCCGATACGCTTTGTTTTCCCCACTGCGCCTGATCGCGCCATCACCATTAATCAGGGGATGATCATGTCCGCATGGTATGACATCGCACAGCTGGATCCCAATAAACATGATGAAAAAGGGATTTTTGAATCTGAAAAAATGATTGGTCAACTCATTGAACATGAAACAGCACGCGGCATTCCATCCGATAAAATCATCTTGGCCGGATTTTCACAAGGCGGCGTCATTGCATTACATACGGGTTTGCGTTATCCGAAAAAATTGGCGGGGATTTTAGCACTGTCGGCATATTTACCCCTCGGCGAAAGATTAAAAACAGAACGCTCAAAAGAAAATATTAATACGCCGATTTTTATGGTGCATGGTATCACGGATAATATTATTCCTATTCAATTTGCACGATTGTCTTATAATGTATTAAAACAATTAAACTACAAAATTGCTTGGCATGACTACCCCATGGAACATAGCGTCTGCACAGAAGAAGTGAATGATATCAGTCAATGGCTGCAAGCAATTTATTTCACTTCGTGATGCGAATACACCTCGTTGAGCTGTTGCGTTACGCGAATAAATGTTGTGCGCTTAGATAATTCTTTTAAACTACACGCGCCAACATATGCGCAAGCGGATCGCAATCCACCTAAAATATCGAACACCGTGTTTTCAATCGCGCCACGATAAGGAATATCAACCGATCGACCCTCGCTCGCACGATAATCTGAAATCTCACCATAATATTTTTGCATCGCTTCCGCAGAACTCATGCCATAAAAACGCTTAAATTTACGGTCATTTTTTTCTTCGATATCACCGGCACATTCATCATGACCCGCAAACATCCCACCTAACATCACAAAATCAGCACCCGCCGCAAATGCTTTTGCAATATCGCCCGGCACCACACAACCGCCATCCGCGCACACATGTCCTTTTAGCCCATGTGCCGCATCGGCGCATTCAATAATCGCAGAAAGCTGCGGATAACCAACACCCGTTTTTGTACGCGTGACACAAACCGATCCGGGACCAATACCCACTTTCACAATGTCGGCACCAGCAATGACTAACTCTTCCGTCATTTCGCCAGTCACCACGTTGCCGGCCATAATAATTTTATTGGGAAATGCTTCGCGCGTTCGCTTTAAAAAATCGACAAAATGTTGTGAATAACCATTTGCAATATCTAAACAAATGAGCGATGTGTTGGTCGTTTTTAGTATTGTCGTTAAGCGTTCAAAATCCTCTTTGCGCGTACCCGATGTCACAAAACAATGTTTTAATGTTTCTTTATCAAGCGCTTGCCAATCTTTTGCATCGGCAAATTTATAAATAGCCGTTAACAATTTATGTTTTGCGAGCGCTTTCGCAACTGCAAACGTGCCCGTGTGATCCATATTCGCCGCAATAATCGGTATCCCTTGCCACGTCAAACCGCAACGAAAAAATTTGTATTCTCGAATGAGATCCACTTCAGAACGGGAATTTAACGTGCTGCGCTTGGGCCGAATTAACACATCCTTAAAATCTAATTTGATATCTTCATCAATACGCATAAACAGATCCTCATCAATAAAAACCGATTGTATCAAAAACGAACGGCGAAGTTAAGAACTCACTCTGCGCCAGCTCTGAGCTGATATCAGGCGCGCTGTGACTGCGTTTTATAGCCATCGCCAGCTCAGAGCAGTTGACAATTGAAAAAATATTATTTCTTTCTATATATGAAAATCAATACCGTCACAACACTACAAGTGACCATACTGAGCATGTAACCAAACGCCAACACATAATCATTATTGAAAAACCCATACAGCACAGCCGCCAACTGAGTCAATAAAAAACCAATAAACATCGTCAGTGACAAATTTTCAGACGTTTTATTTTTAAAAATACGAGTGGCTTGCGGCACAAAAAGCAAAGCATTAATAAATAAACCGGCAGCAAAAATAATGTCAATAATATCTCTAAGCCACTGCATAAACACCTCTCTCGTTCATATTATAAGAATCCCCGCCGCACGCGGACGGGGTGTTTTTATTTCTTTCATTATTGAAGAATCTCGTGATGCGTCAAAATAATTTTCTGAAACGACTTGTCAATTGTTGTCCAATCGATAAGATCGACCTTAAAAGTTAAATCCGATTCTGAAAATGCCTCGCGTAGTTTCGCAAACGTTTCAACAGGCACCGCCTCATCGCTAATAATCGCAAGATCAAGATCAGAAAATTGCTTGTTGCTTCCTGTCACGCGCGACCCAAACACCCAAACAGGATAAGTAGGCGCGTATTGTACCAAAATATCTTTGACGATTTGTAATTCGCGCGCTGTTAAATTAAGCATTACGTTTTTCTAAGCTCTGTAATAAAAGTTCAGCATCCTTAACAAAATCTAACGCAGTCATATAAACACTTTTCGCCTTATTTGCATTATAAGCGTGCGAGGTAATATTGCGTTGCTCACGATAAACAAACCAAGGTTCTATATCGGTCAAAATACCTTTTTCCGCCGCATCACGCAATAAGTCTCTAAATGACAGCTGATCAATAAGACCCGGTGTAGACGATTCTTGCTCCAACTGCCTTTTTAACATTTTCCAACTGAGCTCGTATGTATATTCAAAACGCTGGATCACACCATCACGCACTTCTTCATCTTGCCGATTTTTTTCTGCACGATTAATGGCCGCCTGTAAGCTCAATAATGCTTTTTGTAATGATGACAAATCTAATTTCATAATACCCTCGCAACAGGCGATTATATGCCATTCCAGTGGTTTTACAAGATCTCAGGTTTTTTTAAACATGCGTAATAAAACCCATCAGAACCGCCAACGGTCGGCAAAAGCTGTTGTTCATGTGCTAGCACATGAACATCGAGTTGGTTTTGATGCAAAAATTTTTGAATCACCTGTTGATTCTCTTCCGCTAAAACTGAACAAGTTGAGTACAGCAACTTTCCACCTGGCTTTAGTAACAACCATAACGATTGCAAGAGCTGTAACTGTGTCTGCGCTAATGCTGCAATATCTTCTTCACAACGTAAAAATTTGATATCGGGATGTCGGCGAATCACGCCTGTCGCGGAACAAGGTGCATCCAACAAAATGCGATCAAACACTTTCCCATCCCACCAACCTGCCGGC
>MGXQ01000065.1:0-6560 GCA_001801405.1 Gammaproteobacteria bacterium RIFCSPHIGHO2_02_FULL_42_13
CTACATCTTCGCTTATTTTGCGATAAATGCCTCATTTGGCCAAATATGGCGCATTTTCGCCCGAAACCTAAGCACTATATTAAAAATTTCAGTCTTGACAAAGCTTATCCGGAACTCGCGTTTACAGTGTGGATTTTTATCGCTTATCCGGAACTCGCGTTTTTAGAACTCTAATTTTGCCAAACTTTCTAACATTGCTAGATCGATCTCTTCTACTTCTTTCGGGTTGATTACAGGAGTGGCAGGCGGAGCCAGAAGTATACCGGGCGATCTGATTTGACGAAATCTTCCCTCTGGTGTTTGAGGGGCGATGAGTGTTTCATCAGGATCTGGTTGAGTAGTTGTCAGCACGGGCGTTGGGTTACCGTTGCCCCATGATTCGTCCGCAATACCAGGATGATTTGCCATGCTAAAGAAAGCGGCAGCTGCTTCGCTAAAGGCTCTTCCTAATTGGCGCCGCGCGGGTGCTCGTGGTGTATGCGGGCTGCTTGGATCTGCTGCGCCTGCACCATCATCCAGTTCGGCAGCAGCAGCTTCTGCGATACCCATTCTTGTAGAACTTCTTGGTCTTTTTCCAGGAGCCGCTGGTGCAGCATGTTTTTCTGCTAATGTGGTGTGGCCAGTGGGCGTTGTTGTGCCATCGGCGGCTGGTTTTGCAGTGTTAATAGGCAGAGTGTTTTCATCTACTGTAATTACAGTCACATTCGTGCGAGGATGTTTTTTTAGCGGTGAGGTGGGGAGAAAGCTTGGATCTTCAACTGTTTTCTTTGTATCTCTGGGACGTCTTCGAGCGCGCTGTTTCTGGCATTCCCTGCTTGTTGCCGCCTTCTCTCTCAATGCGGCCATTCTTTGTCGTCTTGCTGCTCTTTTCGGTGAAAGTGGGGGACGTTTTTGACTACGAGGCATGATGTGACTCCTTATAATTGTTATTATTGATTGTGAAATTTATCTTATCTCTCTGGGGTTGGAGTATCAGAGCGATCAGAATTGGGGTCCTCGGGTTGCTCTTTTTCTTGTGGATGCCACGGTGCTGCTTCGTGCTGCGGACTAGCAGCAACGGCATTGAATACATTTATGAGATTTTGTACGACAGGAGATTTTGGTGTACCGGGTATAGCGGGCATAGGGATATTCCTTATTGTTATTATTATGGATCGTAATATAACATCTAAATCTTAAGGTTTTCTTAAATGGATCTCAAAAATTAATTTTTTTGCCTTTTTTTATTTGGATGCAGTACAATTGTGAATCAAAGTGGTGCGAATATATGTATGACGTCATCATCATCGGAGGTGGGCACGCGGGCACCGAGGCGGCATTGGCTGCGGCTCGGGCGGGTGTTTGCACCCTGCTATTGACCCATCGCCTCGACCGATTAGGCGAAATGTCCTGTAATCCCGCGATCGGTGGTATCGGCAAAAGTCATCTGGTCAAAGAAATCGATGCGTTGGGCGGCGCGATGGCGCATGCGGCGGATTTGGCCGGTATTCAGTTTCGCGTGTTGAATGCAAGCAAGGGTCCGGCTGTGCGAGCGACGCGCGCGCAAACAGATCGGGAGCTTTATAAAAAAACGATTCAAGCGATTTTATTTTCACAGAAAAATTTAAATATTTTAGAAGATGCCGTCGATGAATTGATTATTGAAAACGATTCTGTGAAAGGCGTTGTAACTGCGTCGGGTGAAAAGATTTTAAGCGCAACAGTTGTTTTGGCCGCCGGCACTTTTTTAAATGGAAGAATCTATATTGGAAAAGAAACACAACCTGGTGGTCGCATTGGCGATCGCCCTTCCCTAAAATTAGCAAAATTTTTGCGAAAATTACCGCTTCATGTTTCTCGTTTGAAAACGGGCACACCGCCGCGTATTGCAAAAAACAGTATTGATTATGATAAGTTAAAAGTTCAGGCGGGCGACTCCCCTCTTCCCGTCTTTTCGTTTTTAGGGAATATCGATGAGCATCCAGAACAAATTTGTTGTCATATCGCACATACAACCGAAAAGACACATGAGATTATACGAAATAATTTAGATAAGTCGGCGATGTATGGCGGTATGATTAAAAGCGTTGGTCCACGGTACTGCCCTTCTATCGAAGATAAAATTGTGCGTTTTGCCGATCGAACGTCGCATCAAGTTTTTGTGGAACCCGAAGGGTTAACGAGCGATGTCATTTATCCGAATGGCATTTCAACGAGCTTACCCGAAGATGTGCAAATAGAATTTGTTCGCAGCATGTCGGGTTTTGAAAACGCGAGAATTATGCGCGCGGGTTACGCGATTGAATATGATTTTTTTGATCCGCGGGATTTAAAGTTATCGCTCGAGGCAAAGGCGATAAATAACCTATTTTTTGCGGGTCAAATCAACGGTACAACGGGCTATGAAGAAGCGGCCGCTCAAGGGTTAATTGCCGGATTAAATGCAGCGCGCAAAGCGCAAAACAAAGACGTATGGACGCCCTGCCGTGAAGAAGCGTATATCGGCGTAATGATTGATGATTTAATTACGAAAGGCACAAAAGAACCGTATCGGATGTTCACGAGTCGCGCTGAATATCGTTTGATGTTGCGCGAAGACAATGCTGATTTGCGATTAACTGAAAAAGGTTATGAATTAGGCTTGGTCGATGCGCATCGCTGGAAAGTTTTTACAGAAAAGCGCGAACAAATTGAAATAGAGCAAAAGCGTTTGAAAACAACTTGGGTTCAGCCCGAGAGCAAAATTGCTCAAGCAATTCATCAACAATTTGGTCAAGCGCTTTCGCATGAATATTCGTTGATGGATTTGCTTACGCGCCACGAAATTAATTATGGCGCATTAAAACAAATCACAGAGGCGGGCATCGATCATATTCAAGCAATAGAGCAAATTGAAATTCAAGCAAAATATGCTGGCTATATTAAGCGGCAACAAGCGGAAATCGAGCGTCGCTTGCGTCATGAGCATTTGAAAATTCCAAACGATTTTGATTACAATAGTATTAAAAGTTTGTCGCACGAAACAAAACAAAAATTAAGCGAAGCTAGGCCCGAAACATTAGGCGTTGCGTCGCGCTTATCCGGCATAACACCGGCAGCGATTTCTGTTTTGTTAATTCATTTAAAGAGGTAACATCTTTGTTATGCTTATAGATGATTTTCGATCGACATTGCAGAAGTATTTATCGCAGACGGTGACCGCGGCGCAGCAAGAAAAATTGGCGCAATTTCTTGTTCTGCTTTCGAAATGGAACAAGATCTACAATTTAACGGCAATCACTGATTCTCGCGAGATGGTCGTGAAGCATATCCTCGATAGTTTGAGCGTGGCACCCTACTTGCATGGTGAGCGCATTGTCGATGTCGGGACGGGTGCGGGTCTGCCCGGCATTCCATTGGCTATAATTTTGCCAGACCGGCAATTTACCCTATTAGACAGTAACGGCAAGAAAACACGGTTTCTAAAGCAAACTTTGCTGGAACTTTGCATGGAAAATATTGAAATTGTACATGAACGTGCAGAGAACTATCATCCGGAATATTGCTTTGATACGGTTGTGACGCGTGCATTTGCGTCAATTCCTGATATGCTTTCAGCCACACAGCATTTATGTTGTGAAAACGGGTTGTTTTTGGCCATGAAAGGAGCCGACCCATCTGATGATCTGAAAACGATCAATAAAGAATTTGTTGTAAACAAGGTAATTCCGCTCAAAGTAACTGGACTCAACGCAGAGCGACATGTGGTGGCAATCAAAAGGATGTAAAAGTGGGCAGAATCATTGCAATTGGCAATCGTAAAGGCGGGGTTGGCAAAACAACTACTGCAGTGAATTTAGCTGCTTCGTTGGTTGCAACGAAACGCAAAGTCATGTTGGTCGACTTGGATCCCCAAGGTAATGCGACGATGGGCAGTGGCGTGGATAAAAATAAATTATCGCGTTCACTCAATGATTTATTAATGGGACAGAGACCTTTTGTCGAAGTGCGCATCGCATCGCCTGTTGGCTATGATATTTTACCGGCGAACAGCGACTTAACGATTGCAGAAATTAAATTGTTAACCATGCCGGATCGCGAAAATCGATTACGAAATATTTTGCGCCCGCTTACCGGCGAATATGATTTTATTATTTTAGATTGCGCGCCGTCGTTAAATGTGTTGACGTTAAATGGGTTTGTGGCAGCGCATTCATTACTCATTCCGATGCAATGTGAATATTACGCATTGGAAGGGCTGTCCGGTTTAATGCGCACGATTGAACAGATTAAAGAATCGATTAATCCTGATTTAGTTATCGAAGGTATTTTGCGAACAATGTACGATGGACGCAATCGTTTATCGGTGGATGTATCCGAACAATTGTTACGGCATTTTGGCGACAAAGTTTATCGAACGGTTATTCCGCGCAATGTGCGGTTAGCCGAAGCACCGAGTTTTGGTCAATCGGCATTAATGTATGATGCACAATCACATGGTGCAATTGCCTATTTAGCGCTGGCGGGTGAGATTTTAAGACGGCAGACGGTGACCTGTCATTCCGAACACGCGTAGCGTGGAGGAATCTTTTGAGTTGAGCGCTGTAGTGAGGAGATTTCTCCTCCTTACAGTTGTCGAAATGACAGATTTTTTATAGGATAAAACAGATGACAAAAAAACGCGGTTTAGGTCGAGACTTGGATTCATTGCTCGGTGGCATATCGAGTGAATCCATATTGGCGACGACAACGTTAACTGAAACAGTGAAAGAGGGCGCGTCCATAGATGGCTTGCGCAAGCTGCCTGTTGAATATTTACAGCGCGGACAATTTCAGCCGCGACAAGATATACAGGCGGAAGCATTAGAAGAGTTAGCAGAATCCATTCGTGCGCAAGGCATTATTCAACCGATTCTCGTGCGTCAAGTGGGCGAAAACAAATATGAAATTATTGCCGGTGAACGACGATGGCGCGCAGCGCAATTAGCTGAGTACTCAGAAGTTCCGGTGATCATCAGAGAATTGTCCGATGAAACGGCCATGGCGATGGCATTGATTGAAAACATTCAGCGCGAAGATTTAAATCCGATGGAAAAAGCGCATGCGTTGAAACGGTTGCTCGATGAATGTGGTTTGCGTCACGAAGATTTGGCGCGCACGGTTGGAAAGTCGCGCGCAACGGTGACGAATTTATTACGATTATTAAATTTAAATCTCGATGTTAAAACCATGCTAGAGCGTGGCGATTTAGAAATGGGTCATGCGCGCACATTATTAGCATTAGAAGGTGAGCGTCAAAGTCAAGCTGCTAGAACAGTTGTTGAGCGTGAATTATCAGTGCGCGAAACAGAAACTTTAGTGAGACGCATTTTAGATGGCACGGTTATCAAAAAAGCGATACGTCCAATAGATCCGGATATATTGAATTTGCAAAATGAATTATCCGACAAGCTCGGCGCAAAAGTCACGATTTTGCATAGCCCAAAAGGGAAGGGTAAGTTAATTGTTCAATATAATAGCCTCGAAGAATTTGAAGGCATTATGGGGCATATAATCTAAATGTCACAGGAGAAAAATATGGATAAATCAGTAGAGGGCGTATTTAAATTTAATGATTTTATTGAGTATCAATCCGAATCAATTGTGAGCAAAGAGATTCTGAAAACAGGAAAAGGAACGATCACGTTATTCGCAATCGATGCGGGGCAGGGGATTAGCGAACACTCAGCACCGTTTGATGTGTTGGTTCAAATTATTGATGGAGAAGCGCAGATTATAATTAGTGGAAAACCACATACAGTTAAATCGGGCGAGTCACTGATTATGCCAGCCGACAAGCCGCATGCATTAAAAGCTGAAAAACAGTTTAAGATGTTGTTAGTCATGATTCGGCGGAGTTAAGCGAAAAATCTTTTTATTGTTTAAGCCACCGTTTTTCTTTTGGGATGACATAAAAATCTGTATTTTTTTTCATCTGAGTCCCTGATTGCCGTAATTCTTGATAGGTATAATCGCGTTCTGCATTAATGGCGTTCCCGCCGCGTGTGACCGTTTGATAAGCGCGATAGCTGAAATATCCTAACGCACCAAAAAGAATGGTGTAAAAAAATAAACGAGATAAGCGCATAATTTTTTCCTTAAAGCACAATTATACCACGGCATTCGCCACTTGCGATGCTTGTCTTTTATCCATGTTCAATTAAACTGGTCGCATATGGTTAAATCTGCTTATGAACATTTCGCTCGGGCTTGCGGGTATCGCGCTTTGATCATCCAATTGACCGTTGTCGCTATCATTTCAGGGTTGTGGATAATATTTTCTTATCCACAAGCGGCCGTGTCGGTGCTGTTGGGAGGGGCGGTTTGGTTTTTCCCGACCATTTTGTTCGTGCTCATCTTTATGTTTCGCCGAAAAGAACGCAACTCAGTTCAGATTTTGATCGATTTTTATATAGGTGAGTTCGTCAAACTTATTGTTAGCTTTATTTTGATCTTTTTAGTTATCAAATTTTATTCGTTATCGATGTTTCCGTTTCTTTCGGGCTATTTGGGAGCTGTCTTGTCTATTTGGGTGCTGATGTTTTTTGAGATGGCGGCAGAGA
>MGXQ01000065.1:6616-25272 GCA_001801405.1 Gammaproteobacteria bacterium RIFCSPHIGHO2_02_FULL_42_13
AAATTGAAGCGCATATTAGAGCGGCTTTAAACCGCAAGAAAAGTGTTTTACTTTTAGGCCCTCGTCAAACAGGCAAAACAACTTTAGTGATGCACCAGTTTCGACCAGACATTAGTTATTCATTTGCTCGAGCCGAGATACGATTGCGTTACGAAAGTCATCCAGAATTATTGATTCAGGAACTCGAAGATAAGTTTTCAACCGTAAAAAATACGCCTTTGATTTTTATTGATGAGGTACAAAAGATACCTGCGATCATGGATAGCATTCAATATTTGATTGATAACCATGTCGCTCAATTTATTTTAACGGGCTCTTCTGCGCGCAAATTAAAACATAGTTCAAATATTAACTTATTGCCGGGCAGGTTTGTGGTGCTAACAATGGATGCGCTTAATTTTATAGAATTACCACAACCAAAATTTTCACTAGAGGAATTGTTACTGTACGGCTCTTTACCGGGTATCTTGTCGCAAGAGTCTGATAAAATGAAAGAGGTTGATCTGAATTCATATGTTTCAACTTATCTCGAAGAAGAGATTCGCGCAGAGGCATTAGTTAGAAATATTGGTGCGTTTTCTCGATTTTTAGAATTATCAGCAAGTGATGCAGGTCTTATCGTTAATTTTACAAAACTTTCTCAAGAGATTGGAGTCGCAGATTCGACCATTGCTGCTTATTATCAAATCCTTGAAGATTGTTTGATTGCACAACGCATTGATCCGATTATTAAAAGTATCAGTCATCGTCGGTTAATCAAATCACCAAAATATTTATTTTTTGATCTTGGTGTCAAAAGGGTTTGTGCTAATGAAGGGATAAAATTGTCTAGTCGCCAATTAGGAAGCATGTTTGAGCAATTTGTGGGGATAGAATTATTGCGTTTTGCGCGTTTATCGGAAAGACAGATTAACTTGAAATATTGGCGCGATGCTGCGGGGCCGGAAATTGATTATGTTTTGGATGTAGAAAAAACCTTCATTCCTGTGGAAGTTAAATGGAGTGCATCGCCTGGCGAAACAGACGCCAAGTACCTAAAGAAATTTTTGCATGAATATGCGCAAGCGAAGGTGGCGTATGTGATTTGTCAAACTCCTCGACGATTTAAATTATTGGAAAATATTATCGCTTTGCCTTGGCAAGAGATGAGCGAGATCTTCAAGTCTGAATAAAATGGCGCCAAATTGACCAATTTTTAACCCATTCTGATCTTAAAAAATTTTTTCAATTAAATTCTATCTGGTTATTGTCTTACCGAGCGTTTGTGGCTATATTATCGCCATCTTTTACCTAATCCCCACCTTATATGGGGTTATAAAAATAAGAGGATGTCATGAGCACGGCAGCTGTTAAACAATCGGGTGGTTTTGTTCAAGAACATTTATATCACTTGCAGCTGAATTTACACACTATGAAAATTGGTGATGGTGGTTTTTGGACTCTCAATTTGGATACGATAGCTGTTTCGCTCATCATCGGTTTTATTTTTTTAGGACTGTTTTGGTATGCCGCTTTGCATGTGACTTCAGGTAAGCCCGGCAAATTACAAAATCTTGTCGAAATTATGTTATCGTTCGTTCAAGATTGTGTAAAAGAAGCATTCCAGGGAAAAAGTGCACTCATCGGCCCGTTGGCTTTGACCATATTTATATGGGCATTTTTATTAAATTGTATGGATTTACTGCCCGTTGATTTTATTCCGAGCATTTTACATCTTTTTGGCGTTGAATATTTTCGATCAGTGCCGACGGATGATCCCAATTTAACGTTTGCGATGTCATTGAGCGTGACGCTCTTAATTATTATTTATAATTTTACTTCCAAAGGACTTGTTGGACTAAGCAAAGAAGTGCTTTTTCAACCGTTTGGCAAATGGTTCTTTCCCGTCAATGCGGCGTTTCGAATCATTGAAGAAGCGGTAAAACCAGTATCGTTATCTTTGCGGTTGTTTGGCAACATGTTTGCTGGCGAAGTAATTTTTGTTTTGATTGCGTTAATACCTTGGTGGAGTCAGTGGCCGCTTGGTTTTGCGTGGTCAGTGTTTCATGTGCTGGTGATAACGATCCAAGCATATATTTTCATGATGTTAACCATTGTGTATTTAAGCATGGCGCATCAGTCTCATTAATGATTTTTTAAACAATAGAAAATAGGAGTGATTATGCAATTAGCACAACTTGTCGCCAATATTCAAGGGCTGACGATTATAGTCGTGGGTATGTTGATCGGTATTGCGGCGATCGGAACCGCTATTGGTTTTGGTATGTTGGGTGGTAAATTTATCGAAAGTATTGCCAGACAACCAGAATTATCACCGATGTTAATGGCCAGAATGTTCTTGGTCGCAGGGTTGTTGGATGCATTCTCTGCTATCGCAACCGCCATTGGCTTGTTGTTATTATTTGGCAGCAATCCATTGTTGCAGGCTGTCATGACTGCAGCTAGCACAAAAGCCAGCTAATCAACATTGAGAAAGAGGTGTTATAGTGGAAATTAATTTTACACTCATTGGCGAGATGATTACATTTGCGCTGTTTGTTTGGTTTACCATGAAGTTCATTTGGCCGCCGGTCACAAAGGCGATGGCGGATCGGCAAAAGAAAATTGCTGATGGCTTAGAGGCAGCTGAACATGGAAAAAACTCATTAGAAGTAGCCAAGAAAAAAGCATCGCAAATGTTGACAGAGACACGCAAAGATTCTTCTCAGATTATTGATGAAGCCAATTCGCGCGCCGTTAAAATCGTTGACGAGGCAAAAGCACGTGCGACACAAGAAGGGCAACAGATCATCGTTAATGCGCAGAGTGAAATTGATTTACAAGTGGAGCGTACCAAAGAAGCGTTACGCAAAGAAGTGGTTGATATCGCCATGATGGGTGCTTCAAAAATTTTGAGCAAAGATGTCGATAAAACGACACATAAAAAATTATTGGATGAATTAATATCAGCAATATAATGGGTTAAATGCGATGGAATTAGTAACAGTAGCAAGACCTTATGCCAAAGCCGCATTTGAATTTGCGAAAGAAAACGATCATTTGAAAGAATGGTCGCGCGCGTTACTGAATGCATCGCTAATCGCATCGGATGGGGAGATGCAAAAATTATTTAGCCATCCAGAAATATTGCCAGAAGAAATATTAGATGTTTTTTTAGATATGTTGAAAAAATCAAAAGACTCGAAATTTAGTAATTTTTTGCGCATGTTGGCAGAATATCAGCGTTTAGATACATTGCCTGAAATTTATAAAGGGTTTGAAGCATTACACTTAGAGTATCAGAAGCTTAAACGGGCTGAGGTTACCTCTGCTTACGAATTAACGGACAGCGAAAAAGCCGAATTGGCTGCGGCTTTGGAGAAACGCCTGAAATACAAAGTGGAATTAAACTGCCGAGTAGATTCAAGCATTTTAGGGGGCGCGATTATTCGTGTCGGTGATTTAGTAATTGATGGTTCTGGCCGAGCACAGCTGGTTAGATTAACGAAATTTTTGGAAGGAACAGCATTATGATGCAATTAACTTCTGCTGAAATCAGTGATGTTATAAAAAAACGTATTCAGCAATTTGATCTTAAGGCCGAAAGCCGTACAGAAGGCACGATTCTCAGTGTTGAGGATGGTATTGTGCGCATTCATGGGTTAGGCGATGTGATGCAAGGTGAAATGATCGAGTTTCCCGGCAACCGATATGGGTTGGCGTTGAACTTAGAGCGCGATACTGTTGGTTCGGTTGTGTTAGGTGATTATGAAGACCTTACCGAAGGCGAAAAAGTACGCTGTACAGGCAGAATTTTAGAAGTGCCCGTTGGCGAAGCATTATTGGGTCGTGTCGTTGATGCATTGGGCAACCCCGTCGACGAAAAAGGGCCGATCGAAACAAAATTTACATCGCCGGTTGAAAAAATCGCGCCGGGCGTCATTTATCGTCAATCTGTTAATCAGCCGGTACACACGGGATTAAAGGCGATTGACTCGATGGTGCCCGTGGGTCGTGGACAACGCGAATTGATTATTGGCGATCGTCAAACCGGTAAAACGGCTATTGCGATTGATACGATTATTAATCAAAGAGATTCGGGCGTTAAATGCGTTTATGTAGCAATCGGACAAAAAGCGTCAACCATTGCAGCGGTCACACGCAAGTTAGAAGAATTTGATGCGTTAAAACATACGATCATTGTTGATGCGTCAGCCTCGTTGCCAGCGTCCATGCAATATCTTGCGCCATATGCAGGTTGTTCGATGGGTGAATATTTTCGTGATCGCGGCGAAGATGCATTAATCATTTATGATGATTTAACCAAGCATGCATGGGCGTATCGACAAATTTCATTGTTGTTACGACGTCCGCCGGGTCGTGAAGCGTATCCCGGAGATATTTTCTATTTGCATTCACGCTTGTTAGAGCGTGCATCACGCGTCAATGCACATTACATCGAAGAGATCACAAAGGGTAAAATCAAAGGCAAAACGGGTTCTTTAACTGCATTACCGATCGTGGAAACGCAAGCCGGCGATGTGTCAGCCTTTATTCCGACTAACGTTATTTCTATTACCGATGGACAAATTTTCTTAGAAACCGATTTATTCCATTCCGGTATTCGTCCTGCCATGAGCTCCGGTATTTCAGTGTCTCGTGTAGGTGGCGCTGCGCAAACGAAACTTATTAAAAAGTTATCGGGCGGCGCGCGTTTATCGTTAGCACAATACCGTGAATTAGAAGCATTTGCTCAGTTTTCATCGGATTTAGATGATTCTACGAAGAAACAATTGAATCGCGGTGAACGCATGGTTGAAATCATGAAGCAAAAACAATATGCGCCGCTGAGCGTTGGTTTAATGGCGTTTTCATTGTTGATTGCAGATCGCGGTTACTTAGATGATGTCGATGTTTCTGAAATTCCACGTTTTGAAAAAGAGCTGCATGATTATGTGGGATTGAAGCATGCAGATTTCTTAAAATCATTGAATGAAGAACATGATTATAACGACATAATTGAAGCAGAAATGAAGAAGATCGTCGATGCATTCAAGGGAACGTCAAATTGGAAGAAGGCATAATATGGCAGGTTCGCGCGAGATACGCACAAAGATCGAGAGCGTAAAAAGCACAAAGAAGATTACCAAGGCAATGCAAATGGTGGCGTCGAGCAAAATGCGTAAAACACAAAATCGCATGGCGGCAACGCGCCCGTATGCTGAAAAGCTTTTAGATGTGATTGCACATTTGGCGATGGCGAACCCAGAATATAAAAATGCGTACATGAAGATACGGCCAACGGTCAGAAAAGTGGGATATATAGTGATTACCACCGATCGCGGTTTATGCGGCGCATTAAATACCAATGTCTTGCGCGCAACATTAAAAGATATGCAGCGCTGGGAGACCAAAGGCGTAGAAACCGATTTAAGCTTAGTGGGTAACAAAGCCGATGCTTTTTTCCGTCATTTTGGTGGGAATGTGGTGGCGAAAGGAAATCATATCGATGATAAAACACATATTGAAGATATCATTGGCATGGTGAAGATCATGATGGAGTCTTATCGAGATGCGAAAATCGATATGTTATTTGTTTGTTATAATAAATTCATCAGCACGATGAAGCAACAAGCCACTATTCAGCAGTTATTGCCGATTACGCCGCATGAGGTTAATGAAAAAGCGCGCTGGGATTATATTTATGAGCCCGATCCAAAAAGTTTATTGGATCATTTGATGAAACGTTATTTAGAAATGGAAGTTTATCAAAGTGCGGTAGAGAATTTAGCGAGTGAGCAGTCGGCGCGCATGATATCCATGATGAATGCGACCAATAATGCGGATGAATTGATTAAAGAATTACAATTGATATATAACAAAGCGCGACAAGCGGCCATCACACAAGAAATCTCCGAAATTGTCGGCGGCGCAGCGGCTATAAAATAAATATCAGCTCAGAGGGTGAGCGCGAACTGACATGCCAGCATGGTAGGTTGGGCTGAATGAAATGAAGCCCAACGTTTAGCGATACATATTGTTGGGCTTCGCATGCGCTCAGCCCAACCTACGCGCTGAGACATAAAACGAATTTATTGAAAGTCAGAAAAAGAGGCGAAAATGCATGAGTACACAAACCGGAAAAATAGTTGAAGTCATTGGTGCGGTCGTTGACGTTGAGTTTCCTCGCGGCGCAACGCCAAAAGTAAACAGTGCGCTAACGGTCGTTGGGACAAAGATTACGCTCGAAACACAGCAACAATTAGGTGATGGCATTGTTCGAACATTGGCAATGGGCACAACCGATGGGTTGCGACGCGGTATTGATGTGATTGACACCAAAGCACCGATCAGTATTCCGGTGGGTGATAAAACATTGGGTCGCATCATGAATGTGTTAGGTGATCCGATCGACGAAATGGGTCCGATTGGTGAAGAAGAACGTTGGCCGATTCACCGAAAAGCTCCTGAATTTGCGGATCAAACAGGCACACAAGAATTGTTAGAAACCGGTATTAAGGTGATCGATTTAATTATTCCGTTTGCGAAGGGCGGCAAGATTGGTTTATTCGGTGGTGCCGGTGTGGGTAAAACCGTTAACATGATGGAATTGATTAGAAACATCGCGTTAGAACATGCCGGTTGTTCAGTGTTTGCCGGTGTCGGCGAACGAACGCGTGAAGGTAACGATTTTTATCATGAAATGAAAGATTCAAATGTATTGGATAAAGTGGCGTTGGTTTATGGACAGATGAATGAGCCGCCGGGCAATCGTTTCCGCGTGGCGTTAACCGGTTTGACGGTATCAGAATATTTCCGCGACAAAGGTAAAGACGTGTTGTTGTTTATCGATAATATTTATCGTTATACCTTGGCCGGTACCGAAGTATCCGCGTTGTTAGGCCGTATGCCATCTGCCGTGGGTTATCAACCGACGTTGGCTGAAGAAATGGGTATTTTGCAAGAACGTATTACGTCAACGAAAACGGGCTCCATTACATCGGTGCAGGCCGTGTACGTGCCGGCAGATGATTTGACCGACCCGTCACCGGCAACGACATTCTCGCATTTAGATGCAACGGTCGTGTTGTCACGACAAATTGCAGAATTAGGTATTTATCCTGCGGTGGATCCATTGGATTCCAGCAGTCGCCAATTGGATCCGCTCGTGTTGGGCGAAGAGCATTATAATGTGGCGCGTGGTGTGCAGATGACGTTGCAGCGCTATAAAGAATTGCGCGATATTATTGCTATTTTAGGCATGGATGAATTATCTGAAGAAGATAAATTAACGGTGTTACGTGCACGCAAAATACAGAAATTCTTGTCACAACCATTCTTTGTGGCAGAAACATTTACGGGCATGAAAGGTAAATATGTATCATTAAAAGATACCATTCGCGGATTTAAAGCAATTTTAGACGGCGAACATGATGACTTGCCCGAACAGGCATTTTACATGGTCGGCACTATTGAAGAAGCCGTTGAGAAGGCGAAGCATATATAATATAAACTGAGCTCAGAGGTAAGCGACGCGAAAGCGTCGCGTCCTTTGAGCTCAAACCGACCTGTTCGTATGAGAGATATACACATGTCAACTGAACAAATACAGCACGAGTTTAAACACGAAGGCGTCGTTCGCGACTCCATGGAAGTAAATATCGTCAGCGCTGAAGAATCTATTTTTTCAGGTCGTGCGCGCGTATTAATTGCGCCCGCTGAACAAGGTGAAATGGGTATTTATCCAGGTCATTCGCAATTATTAACGATGTTGGTGCCCGGTGCGATTCAGTTGTTTGGCATGGATGATACCGAGAGATCTTATTATGTGTCTGGCGGTATTATGGAAATTCAACCGCATTGCGTGACGATTTTAGCAGATACAGTAATTCGTGCTGAAGATATTGATTTACAGCGCGCCGAAGAAGCACGAGAAAGCGCCAAAAAAATATTAACAACCGGCAAAAAAATGGATGATTACACCACTGTCTTAATCGAGCTCACAAATGCCATGGCGCAGCTCAAGGCCGCTAAAAAACGTCGTCGGTAGGTTATTTGTTCAATAAAGAGGAATGTATTTTTTTTGAAATAAAAATTTGGGAGGTATACAGTATGCCAACAGTTCTTGAAGCGGCTTTAATTAAAGCGATAAAAGAGAGCTCCGCGAAAAACGTGCAAGATGCATTACAACATTTTCAATCGGACAAAATTGAGCTAAATGCAATAACAGATGAAGAAGGGAAGGATTTGTTATATCTGGCAGCGACGAGTCAGATCGATGCATTACCAAAAACGCAGTTGTTATTATTACTAGGGTTAAATACGGCAGTAAATTTGGCGTTTCTAGGCGCTGTGCGGATGGGTCGTGTTGATATTATGGCGGTTCTATATGAAGCCAGCAAAGACAAGGCCTTAATCATCAGACAAGCCAGTCCAAAATTAGGATGGACACCAGTTTTTATGTCTGTTTTTTATGAACAACGAGCGGCGTTGCAATGGCTCATTGAACATGGCGCGGCCGAAGATCTTACAACACCTAATAATGATGGCCAAACGCCCTTAATGGTCGCTGTCCGGAATCCGGCATTACTGGAAGAATTTTTCCATGATATTTGGCAAACAGAGATTCATCGGAAAGATAAGCTCGGTAGAACTGCTATACACCACTCTGCTCTTGTTGGTTCTGTGGCAGGAATGGAATGGCTCGCTCAACGAGGAGGTGTTGAGCTACTCCTTGTGCCAGCGCAAACAGGTGCAACCCCCTTTCAGATTGCCGCCACTCAGGGGCATGTAACCGTTTTGGCGTGGATATGTGAAAAAATTGGAAAAACGGAATTAACTCGACAGGAAAAAGAGGCTCAAACGACGCCGTTTGCTGCTGCCGCTCGAAAGGGCCAACTAAACGTGTTGGATTGGTTTATGACATATCCAGAGGGGGCTGCCGAGATGCATCGTCCAGATGCAGAAGGCCGTCTGCCTATTCATTATGTAGTGAGAGCAGGTTGTTTGTCCTCATTCAATTGGTTGGTAGAGCGGGGGGTGTCAGCAGATATGCATTCTGTTGATACGGAAGGGCGAACCCTATTTTATGATGCAGCCCTAGCGGAGGAGAGTGATGAACTGTTTTTTATCTTAGAGAAATTATTTAACGTTTGTCCAGAATATATTGATAGGCCAAATCGCCAGGGTAAAACGCCTTTGTGGGTGGCGGGCCTAAAGGGACATGCTAAAACAGTAGATTGGCTACTTAATCGTATCGAAAAAATAGATCATGATGGACGGTTTGGCATTGTTGCACTGTTGACTCAGGTTATTTTGACAGAAGGTGGAAGTGAAGCAGTATTTGAACGGCTATTACAAGTGCCAGGATTTAATATTAATGGCAACAGTGGAAAAGTTCCATCAATAACCGCTGCTTGTATGCATAAAAGACACAAGATGATTCATCGTTTGCTTCTTATGCCAGGCATTGATGTTAATCGTTCATTCGCAGAGCATGAGTTCCTCCGACCGATTGCTTATGCGATTAGCAATAATGATCTTGAAGGAGTTAAAATGCTGGTTGAAGCTGGTTGTGATCTGTGGCTCTCGTCCGGTATTTCTGCTTATCACATAGCCTATCCAGAGCATCTTGAGATTGCGGAGTATTTGCTTGAAGCTGATCGAGACAGGCAAAATCGTGCTGTTCGCAAAGACGCACCTAATGTACTTAATGAGGTAGTCGCAGAGCTCAAAATAGATCGCCATGATCCTGTATTTATGCAAGTGCTTCTTGAAAGAGCTAATCAACCGATTAGTTCAGGTGATAGACAAGCGGAATTGCTGAAAATACAAAATTTAGAAATGATTCGAATATTAGAATCAGAAAAAGTTCAGCGCGGGTTACCATCCGGTATCACCCAGACGTTAGAAAGAGAATATCCTGGGATACTCCAAGAATACCGCCTAAGACTAGCCAAAGAAGCGGCAGAAACATATTTGGTTGGCGAAGCGCGCTTAAAAGCATTTTATTTTCATTTGCAAAGCAAACTGACAGAATTTTTTCTCGCTTATAAGGTGTTAAGCTCTGGCTTAGTGACGCGAGAGAGAGAAACAACCGAAACAATGGCAGAAAAAGGGATTAGTCTGTTAGGTGCAATCATACCGATACCCGGTGTTTCAGTGATTGCAAATGCCATATCTGCCGGCGTCGCTCGCGGGCTAGATCGCAGAATCATGAAGAAATATCAATTTTTTTCTGAATTATTGCGTAATTTATCGGTTTTGGATAAGGCGGTACAAGATGGCGCAAGAGAGTTAACCTTCAAATATGAAGATCAAATTTTACAGTTAGCTACAGCAGAAGACACTAATAAGTTATCCGAAGGAGTTGTCGCTCGATTCATTATGTTGCTCGACCAAGAATATTTTGATGCATCGCGACCGGTGTCGGAACAGTTAAGTTTAGCTATTAGCAACCCAGATTTTTATCAGCAACCTATTTGGCGAAGAGGCGTGTTTTTGCATACTATTCATGGGCAAAAATGGTTGTTAGATGATATATTTGAAAAAACAGGTGTTCAACTCTCAACGGGAGAACGGTATAAACGACAGAATGGTGAACCCGGTGTCTATGGTTATCGCTTGGGTTTTCTAACAGAGATTCAGCGACCAGGATTCATTGTAGAATCTCGAATTAAAGATCGCCATCCATTGGCTGAGAACCCATTTCGTTTTAGTTGTTCAGCTTCTTTGGATTCTCATCCTGTTACCGGATCATCGGGTGCTGGCGCAGGCGGCGCATTTCCTAGAGGCGTAACACATAGTGGCCTGTATGGATCGCATGCACGGAACCTATCGCGACAACCGGGTTCTGAGAGAGAAACATTATTATCACAAGACTCAACCGAGAGAGGAGGTGATTGTTGTGTGGTATTGTGAGCATTGAAAATGTCTTGGTCTCGACTTAATCTGACACGTCACTGATCATACAATATGCGCTTCATAAAACGACCTATTTGTCAGTTGCAAAAAATACAATGTGAAGATTTCCCCGCGGCTTGCCGCGAGGGATATTGCGCTTGGGGATTCTCAAGGGGAGAGGGCGGAACGCTCCCCTTGAGTCGCCATTCGCGCGGGTTTCCCGCGAAGGCGATACAAGAAATACCTCGGGTAAACTCGCGCTTATAGATTTTTCCCCCATTATTCGATATAGTTCATGCCATAAACGCTTTTGCTAGAAGATATTAAGCGGAAAATACAATGATTCAATTTCATGTCATAAAAGACCCTGTCCATGGGGCCATGCAGTTTACTACCCTAGAAGATAGCTGGATTAAGCCTTTTCTGGACAGTGGTAATGTTCAACGTTTGCGCCATATTCGCCAATTAGGTTTGGCCGATTGGATTTTCCCCGGAGCCGTGCATACGCGCTTTAGTCATTCGGTCGGCTGTTGTTATGTGGGCAGTCAGATCTGTAATAAACTCGGTGTCTCAACGCGAGACAAGCAGCTCGTGATGCTTGCGTGTCTTTTGCATGATATTGGTCATGGCCCGTTTTCGCACGCATTTGAAACATTGTTTTATCAAGGAGGCATTCGCCACGAGCTATGGACGCCGATGTTTATTGCTGACTATGCGAATGAAGGATTTTTATCATCATTCAATAAAAAAAATCCTGATTATCCGTTGAGCCAAGAAGATCTTAAAATCATCCAAGATTTAATTGGACATAAGTCAGAATCCACTCTTTTATCCGATATTGTATCATCACAATTAGATGCTGATCGATTAGATTATTTGCATCGTGATAGTCATTTTTGCGGCGTGACGTATGGTGAATATGATTTTCGTTGGTTGCTGCATTGTTTAACCGTTATCGAACAAGATGGCGTAGCGCGATTAGGCGTGACAACAAAAGGTATTGGCGTTGTCGAACAATATTTAATGGCGCGTCGCTTGATGGTTCGCAATGTTTATCATCACGGCAAGAAACACGGTGGTGAATTTTTTCTGCAATCGTTTTTGCATTATTTAGCGCAAGCAGTAAATGAGGACGGCTATTTTAAAGAGCTGGCCGCGAACCCATTAATTATATTTCTGCAATCCGTCAATAACTATAATGCGCAGGCCAAGCAAACATCTAATTTAAACGCTTTAAAAACAGAGTTTTTGAAACAAAATTACGCGCTCTATAAGCAATTATGTGATTATGATATTTATGCTGTTATTCGCCATTTGGCGCATCAGAATTTTAATCATACTAGCGTAACATTGGCAAAACGATTATATGCGCGGCAATTGCCAAAAGTGATTTATATTGACGAAAAATCTGTGGATCGTGTTTCGCAACAAATTGAAAAAATCAAAAAACAACATGATATCGAAGATTGGCAGATCACTTTATTACAGTTGCCGCATTTATCTTATGAAATGGAACAGAATCCCATTTTAATTCAAGATTCATTCGGCCGCGTGAGCTTTTTGCACGACGACTCATTAATGGTAGAGGCGTTATCGGATCGGCGTGAAAATTCATCATTAGTGTGCATTGATACAAACATTTTACATCATTTTGCAATAAAAAAATTGATAGGAGATTAACATGAGTTTAAATATTGTTATATTGGCGGCAGGACAAGGTAAACGCATGCATTCGAATTTGCCGAAAGTATTGCATTGTTTGGGCGGAAAAACATTGTTAGAACATGTGGTGGATGCGGTTGCGTCGATTGAGAAAGATAAAATTTATGTCGTTTACAGCGATAATGTTGTACCTGAAAAGCTTTCACATTTATCGGTGAGTTGGGTTAAACAAGAAAAGCCACTTGGCACTGCACATGCGGTGCACCAAGTATTGCCTGAACTCGATGAAAATTCACATGCGCTGGTGTTGTGCGGTGATGTGCCTCTCATTACAGCAAACACCGTGCAGCGATTAATCGATCGTACGGCAGAAGATGCGGTGGGTTGTTTAACGGCAATGATAAAATATCCCAGCGGTTTTGGTCGTGTGATTCGCGGTGCGCGCGGGCAATTGCAATCAATTGTTGAAGAGCGCGATGCCACTGATCGGCAGCGCAAAATTCGCGAAGTGAATGCGGGGATTTATATTGTGCCTGTTCGCTATTTAAAACAATGGTTGCCTTCATTAAAAGCGCACAACGCGCAAAACGAATATTATTTTACTGATATTATTGCGTCGGCGATTGAAGATCAGGTTACCGTGCAAACAACATACGCCGGCAGTGTGATGGAAATTCAAGGCATTAATGACCTCGATCAGTTGTCGCGATTGGAGCGTTATTGGCAACGTGAAAATTCGCGATGTTATATGCAAGCGGGATTAACATTAAAAGATCCTGAGCGATTTGATGTGCGCGGCATATTTGAATTTGGTCGCGATACGACAGTGGATGTCAATGTTATCATTGAAGGTGTCGTTAAAGTTGGCGCCAATTGTTTGATTGGTTCAAATGTTGTATTACGCAATGTGACATTGGGTAACCATGTTGAAGTAAAGCCGAATAGCATTATTGAGGAAGCAACGATAGCAGATCATTGTACGATTGGCCCTTTTGCGCGTGTTCGTCCGGGCACGCAATTGGATGAAAATGTAAGAATAGGTAATTTTGTTGAACTGAAAAAAGCCGAAGTACATGAGGGAAGTAAAATAAGTCACTTAAGTTATATTGGCGATGCGATGATTGGCAAAAACGTTAATATTGGCGCAGGCACGATTACCTGTAATTATGATGGCGCGAATAAGCATCGCACGGTCATCGGCGATAATGCGTTTATCGGCTCAGATTCACAATTTATTGCGCCGGTGACGGTGGGCGAAAACGCGACGATCGGCGCAGGCTCGACGATTACACAAGATGCGCCGGCTGATAAGTTGACCGTTGCACGCTCGAAACAGGTGACGATTGAAGGTTGGAAGCGACCGGAGAAAGATTAACGAGGAGATAAACTATGTGCGGCATCGTTGGTGCAATTTCACAGCGTGATGTAGGCAAATTATTATTAGAAGGGCTCAAGCGTTTAGAATACCGCGGATATGATTCAGCAGGAATCTCGATGATTAATCATCAGGGGCAATTATGTCGCTTGCGCACGCAAGGGAGGGTGGCTAAATTACTTGAGTCGTTTGAAAAAAATCCTATCGCCGGTACGCTCGGTATTTCTCATACCCGCTGGGCAACGCATGGAATTCCACATGAACGCAACGCACATCCGCATCAGTCGGGCGATGATATTGCCGTCGTGCATAATGGGATTGTCGAAAATTTTGAAACGTTGCGTGATCAATTGTTTCAATCAGGTTATATATTTCACTCAGAAACCGATACAGAAACCATTGCGCATTTAATGCATTGCGAATTTCAAAAAACCGATGATTTTTTAAAAGCGGCAAAAAATGTTGCTGGACAATTAAAAGGTGCATTTGCATTAGGTATTATTAATGTCAAAGATCCCGATCGATTGATCGCCGTGCGCTGCGGCAGTCCTTTAGTTGTCGGCATTGGCATCGAAGAAAACTTTTTGGCGTCTGATCCGATTGCGTTGGTCGGCGTGACACAACAGTTTATTTTTTTAGAGGATGGCGATATTGCCGACGTTAAACGCGATAAAATTACGATTTATGATAAACACGGCAAAGAGATAACACGCGATATTCATATCTCTGAATTAACCTATGATTCAGCGAGTTTGGGCGAGTATCGTCATTTTATGTTAAAAGAAATTTTTGAACAGCCCGAAGCGTTGCGCACGACGCTCGGTTGTTCATTGAATGAAAATGATGTTTCACCCGATGCATTTGGTGTGGAATCAAAAGCATGTTTAGAGAAAACAAGTCATGTGACGATTGTGGCGTGTGGAACCAGCCACCATGCGGCGATGATCGCGCGCTATTGGATAGAAGAATTGGCGCATATTCCTTGTCAGGTGGAGATTGCGAGCGAATTTCGTTATCGCCATGTGATCGTTCAACCCAATACGTTGTTTGTCACGATTTCTCAGTCAGGCGAAACAGCCGATACATTGGCGGCCTTGCGTTTGGCAAAAGAAATGGATTATTTAGGAGCGTTGACGATTTGTAACGTGCCGGCGAGTTCGCTTGTGCGCGAATCCGATTTTGCATTTATCACGCGCGCCGGCGTTGAAGTGGGTGTGGCATCGACAAAAGCATTTACCACGCAATTATTAGGATTATTATTGTTGGCGGTCACATTGGCGCGATCAACCATCGACAAAAAACAACGCGCAAAACTCATTCAATTGTTGCGCGAATTACCCGATGAAATTGATGAGGTTTTAAAACTGTCCGAACGCATTCGAGAATTAGCCGATTTATTTGCCAACAAACAACATGCATTATTTTTGGGTCGTGGTTTGCAATATCCCGTTGCGCTTGAAGGCGCATTAAAATTAAAAGAGATTTCGTATATTCATGCAGAAGGCTATCCGGCGGGTGAATTAAAACATGGACCGTTGGCGTTAGTGGATAAAAATATGCCGGTGATTGCGGTGGCGCCGAGCAATGATTTATTGGAAAAGTTAAAATCTAATTTACAAGAAGTGCGCGCGCGCGGCGGCCAGCTGATTGTGTTCGCCGATACACAATCGGGAATTAAAAACGGCGATGATATCATTACGATCGAAATGCCCAAAGTGGATAATCTAATCGCACCGATCGTTTACACGGTACCATTACAACTTTTATCGTATTACGTCGCCTTAATCAAAGGCACCGACGTCGATCACCCTCGGAATTTAGCGAAGTCGGTGACGGTGGAGTAGTGTTATGATCTCTTACAGACGCTGTCTTTTGGGCGGGTGCCACATTTAAGCTCGCACTTATCTGTGATTTTGATATCAGAGGCGCCCCAGACATATCTCATCCACTTAAATGTTGTTTTGCTTGTTGATATGCCGACGGCATAACAATTGTTATCGCTCAACACATCTTTTGTGTATGTCGCATACCCCACCTCATGAAAGTTGGCGCGGCTTCTGATGGGTTGAGGCGTTGCGATTTGATTATACCCAGGATTGGCAGCTGCTAGGCTACACCCTTTGACAGTCACGTAATAAGTCTGCGCATTTTCATTAAAAATACAATCTGAGCTCGTGAAATTCACGGCGCCATAGCTTGTGACGCTACAGAGGGAAAGCAATGTTGCGATTAAAAACATTTTTATTCCATTGTTCATTTTCATTTCTCCTATTCCGTCGAATATTCTAATAAATCAATAAAAACACTCGCTCGCATTTTTTTTGTATTTACTTCCGCAACAATGCATTGTGCCCGCGTTTAAGTCGAGTGAACCGCAGGAGGTTTGTGCACCACATATTTGGCTTAAATCTGCAGTGTATGTATAGGTTTGATTATTACCTGGGTTTATACTGCTGGGAGCGGGTGTTTTCGGGGTGATATCAATGTATAAGTTTGTCGCCGTATTACCATGATTGGGTAGTCTGATGTTATAAGTTGTGCCATTGAAACCAGTTGGGAACTCGGTTAAGGCAAAGTGTAGATTATTAGTGATTTGACTCGATGGTAGCGTCGCTTGCGCATCTGAAAAATTTGTCGAAATTGAAAATGCGGAGGGAAGAAGACATAGCACTGGATAAGTTGTGTTGTTAGCGTTTTGGCCACATTTGATTGGGTTTCCCTCTGTCGCAGCGAATGCAGTCCAGTTGGGATATGAGAGATTGACAGTTGTGTCGCTTGTGGAGTCGCAGGCCATCGTCGTGTTTAACATGATCGACATGCTGCAAAATAGCAATATGTTTTTCAGGGTTCGCATATTATTTTTCACAATATCCCTCCTTGTAAATGACAGCAGAATTAATTCTTTTCAGTATGGTACAAAACGATTATTCGTCAAGATACTTATGCTTAGAATGAGACATGGCTTACAACGTTGCGAGCATTTTTGGAAAATTCTAATAACGCGAGTTCCGGATAAGCCGGCGTAGCCCAATGACGCGAAACGATTGAAGCCGCCGATCGAATTATTCAGTTAAAAAGCACATATTCAGCATGTGTATTAATTACGCGGGAACGCCCCGCTTTTTGCGTTTACAACAAAATTTTTAAATTTACATCAGTAAGAAACACTGAAAAAATACTGAGTTGTGATATTATTACCTTCCTAAGTAATTATTAAAAAAATAATCATTGTCGTTGGATCAAGGACTAACATGGAGTTAATATCAGCTAAAGCGTATTTTAAAGCGTCGATAGAAGATAAACTACAATTTCCAGTATCTACTTGCTCTGTAACCATTAGTGTCGGACAGCGCTCTCAAGAAGGTGCTAAATTAGCGGCTACAATTAATATTATTAATAAAAAATTCAAATCATGTGCTATTATGGTTTGTGATAGTTTGCAACGCCACACCTTAGAAATAGATCAAACATATGACAGAACAACTCTTCATGAAAAAGCCAATAAAATTGGAGAGCAATGGTTAAAAAGCAATCAAAAATATTTTTCAATTTTTTCTATCCCTTTTGAAATAATTCGTTGGGACACCTGGCTTACTCACCCGCAATACAATACAAAACGCAGTACAATAAATAACCTATTTAATACGAATATTGATTATCAAAATCAATTGCTACTTGCCAGCAATATTTTTATAGAGCGTTATCAGGCAATTAATCACATCACATTAAATCCCGTAGATGCATTGCACTGTAGCCTTGAATATTTAAAAGAAGAATGCGCCGTGATGCTATTATGGGCTGATAAAAAATATAATTTTGAAATTTATCCCAGCAAACGAAATGCTGCATTTGCAGCAACATACAAATATTTGATTGCTCCTACTGATCTGAACATTTTAAAACCCATATCGCTTGAACTTAAATCCCGCCATTCAAAATGTCTTCAAAAATTATTTTTACCATTGGATAAATAACTATACTCCACTTAAAAAAACGATATAATGCTAAAGCATTGTTAAATACTGAAAAGGACTAGCATCAATGAGCACAAATAAATTTGCCGCCCAACCAGGATCTAAGCATGATTTTTTAGAGAAAATTATTGCTGTTACCCCGGGTCATGTATACTGGAAAGATATCCATGGTGTATATTTAGGCTGCAATCAACAACAAGCGCAGTCGCTTGGATTTAAAAGTCCCAAAGAAATCATTGGAAAAACTGATTACGATTTATCGCCAAAAGAAATTGCTAACACCTTTAAAGAAATCGATTCAAGAATTATGCGTACGGGTATTGCAGAAACAAGCGAAGAAATAGCTGTTGTAAAAGATAATAAAAAAGCAATATTCTTGTCAAAAAAGGAGCCCTTGTACAACGATCAGGGAGAGGTAATGGGACTATTGGGAATCTCCTTCGACATCACCGCTCAAAAAGAAGCCGAAAAAGAACTGCAAGCGGCCGCAATTGAAAAGGCACAACTCGAAGAACATATCCGCACCATGCGCATCTTTGCCGGCGGCATTGCACATGAGTTGCGAACGCCTTTGGCCGCGATGGTGAATGCAGCCGGTGGGATTGTTAAATTTATGCCGCGCTTGGTCGAAGGCTATAAAGCCGCAAAAGAAGCAGATCTCGATGTACCACTCATTCGCAATGATCATTTAGAAATTCTTAAGGACACAGCCGAACATATTGCACATGAGGGCGAATATGCACAATCCGTCATCACCGCGACAC
>MGXQ01000066.1:0-7365 GCA_001801405.1 Gammaproteobacteria bacterium RIFCSPHIGHO2_02_FULL_42_13
TACAGTATCACAAATCGCAGCTATAATATTACTGTATATGGAATAAATCCTTTTTACAGTATTATAGGGTTCTTTATGGGGCATGAAAGACAATTTATTGGGCGTAACGCTGAATTAGAAAAATTAGCAAGCCTTTTGCGCAAAAAATCCGCATCATTGGTTGTGATAAGAGGCCGTAGACGTATAGGCAAAAGTCGCTTGATAGAAGAGTCTGCCAAAGGCATGACCTTTTATTCTTTTGCCGGCCTTGCCCCTACCAAAGAAACGACCGCCCAATCGCAGCGAGATGTTTTTTCTTATCAACTGAGCGAACAGACAGGGTTGCCAAACGTGAAAGCCGATGATTGGGCAAAGCTATTTCAGTTATTGTATGAAAGAACAAAAACCGGGCGTATTGTTTTACTTTTTGACGAGATTTCTTGGATGGGCAGCAAAGATTCGGACTTTCTCGGTAAAATAAAACATTTTTGGGATCAAAAGCTAAAACAAAATCCACAACTCCTATTCGTCATTTGTGGTTCGGCTAGCAGTTGGATCGAAAAAAACATTTTAAGTAACACAGGATTTTTGGGTAGAGTTTCATTGACACTGACACTCGATGAACTTCCCTTAAAAGATTGCGCTTTATTTTGGGATAAACACAATAATATTGTCCCTTATGAAAAGTTTAAATTATTGTCGGTGGTAGGCGGTGTCCCTCGGTATTTAGAGGAAATAAACCCCTCGTTAACAGCAGAGGAAAATATAGCAAAGCTTTGCTTTCATAAAGCTGGAATTTTGGTTGATGAGTTTGATCACATATTTTCAAATACCTTTAGGCATAACACACCGATGTATCAAGCAATTATCAGCCTGCTTGCGAATGTCCCAAAAGAAACAAGCGAAATTAGCAAAGAGTTGGATGTTGAAATTACCGGCGCATTAAGCGAGTATTTGGAAGAATTAGTATTATGTGGGTTTATTAAGCGTGATTATACCTGGGGTATCAAAAATGGTCAGGACAGTAGATTAAGTCGTTATCGCTTAAGCGACAATTATTTAAGGTTTTATCTACATTATATAAAAAAATATAAAACCAAAATCGAGAGAGATAACTTTCAATTTAATTCGATGAGCGCACTACCCGGATGGCGTACCGTTTTAGGGTTACAATTTGAAAACTTAGTCTTGAATAATCGCCAAGCCATTCAAGAATCACTTGGGGTCAAGAGGGGAGACATTATTAGCGATAACCCTTTCTTCCAGCGCAAAACAACAAAACAGCCGGGATGCCAGATAGATTACCTGATACAAACTCAATTTAATACGCTGTATGTTTGTGAAATTAAATTTTCCAAAAATCGTATAGGATGCGACATTATCGAGGAAATGCAGAATAAAATAGATAGACTCAAGCGACCCAAAGGGTTTTCCTGTCGACCTATTTTAATCCATGTCAATGGGGTAACCGACGATTTATTTGATGAGAATTACTTTGCCAAGATAATCGATTTTTGTGATTTTCTATAGTTGCCCGTGAATTGGGGTGGCTTAACCCAGGCTACACTTGCTGAGTAACGTAGCCTGGGTGGAACGAGCAAAGCGAGTGAAACCCAGGGTTTTCATCCTGGGTTTCGCTTCGCTTCACCCAGGCTACACTTGCTGATTTTGCTTTAGTGGCAACGATAATTTTGCATTTCGAGGGATATCCAACAAAACACAGTCACACGACGGATTTTAAGCGATCAAATAAATCGTGACATATGCAAAAGAATTCGATATCCTTATCACTTTTGTGGTCTTAATAAATGTTCAATAAACATGCTCACTTAAAACAACCGCCCGTTTTTTACTTGGCTTTCGTCACGTCGATGTGCGAGCGCTTCGGGTTTTATGTACTCTCTTATCTCTTGGTTTTATTCGCCAAAAATGTTTTTAATCTTTCTGATACCGAAAGTTTTAAATTATTTGCAGTCTTTACCAGCTTGGCGTATATCACACCCGTTCTGGGCGGGTACTTAGCAGATAACGTAATGGGCATCCGGCGCTCCATCATTACCGGTCTGACACTGGAAGCTATCGGCCTCGCATTTTTAGCCTTTCACTCTACCTATATGTTTATGTTGGGATTAGCATGCGTTGTCATCGGCGTGGGATTTTTTAAAACAGGGCCCACCAATTTATTAGCGCGCAGCTACAAAACAAAAGATCCTCGCATTGACAGCGGATTTACATTATTTTACATGGGTATTAACATTGGCTCTGGCATCGCTGCATTCAGCGCCGGCATCATACAACATTACTATGGATGGCATGTCGCATTTGCCACCGCAGCGGTCATCGTATTTATTGGTTTACTCTGCTACTTTGTACTGCGACAGAGTGCAAAAGAGATCGACTCAGATCCAGGAAAAAATAGTTTATCGCTTAAAATTATTTTTCAGATCAGCACGGGCATATTGATCACCGTCGCAATACTCACGATGCTCATTCAGCACTCGACGATTGCTTACGCCTTCTTTGCCCTTGCAACGCTTTCATTGCTCGCTTATTTCTTATA
Source organism: Gammaproteobacteria bacterium RIFCSPHIGHO2_02_FULL_42_13 (assembly GCA_001801405.1). GTDB lineage: Bacteria > Pseudomonadota > Gammaproteobacteria > UBA12402 > UBA12402 > O2-02-FULL-42-9. The sequence goes on from MGXQ01000066.1 coordinate 2,540, forward strand.
TGAAATGGCTCGCAGCGACACGCAGGATAAATTAAAAATTATTGCTTGCATCCTCCTCATCGTCATGGGCATGGTGTTTTTTATACTCTATTTTCAGATGTATACTTCCATTAACTTATTCGTCGATCGATGCATTACGCATAGCCTCCTCGGCATTCACATACCCACCTCTACGTTTTTGTCTTTAAATGGAGTATGGATTTTGATTTTGAGTCCAATATTAGCCGAACTCTATAATCATTTGGGATCCAAAGGCATGGATCTGCCTGTTACCACAAAATTCCCTATGGGTATTTTGATTGTCAGTTTATGTTTTTTTGTATTGGCGTATAGCGTCAACTACGCAAATCAAGAAGGCTTGGTTTCACCCAGTTGGATTGTCCTGTCCATTGGTTTATATTCATTGGGTGAGCTACTGATAAGCGCCTTAGGTGTCGCCATGGTCACCCATATTTCGCCGAAACGTTTATATGGCGTCATGATGGGTGCTTGGTACTTGTCAACAGCACTTGCCGCATCGCTTTCAAGTCAATTAGCAGATTTATCCAGCATTCCAGCAGAGATGCACGATCAATTACAGATATTGCATATCTATCAACATACATTCATTGAAATCGGTTTGTTTGGAATGGCCGCAACTATTATCGCTTTTATCGCAAGCCCTTATATCAAAAAAATTGCACAGATTGGGTGATCATCTCATTCCCGGAGCTCTGCCTGCAACCGGCACCAATTGTGCACGCAATTCATCAAACTGCGCAACGAATTGTTGCATCAGTAACCCCTCTATCTCACCGGCTTTTTCCGCTGTAAACCCCATAGCCCCTCGTGCATCTTGTGAAATATGATCGTACCAAACTTTTGAATCGGTCGGAAAAATAACGCCGAGCAACTGATCGGATATCGCCGATTTATCCGCCAAATCAATTTTAAAATTTTCTCTCAAAAAGATTAATCTGTGTTGATCAATTAATCGAGAAGGGCCTGTCTCGCGTTTCAAATGGATACTAGCAAAATAAGCGCTGGCGGCTTCTTCATGCACGAGCTTGAGATCGGGCCAACCTAACGCAGGATTGATATAAAATCGCTGATCAAGAAACGATGGGATCTTCGCCAAATCCGCTGCATCTGCCTCCGTCCTGCATGCGCTTTTAACACTGTCATACTGAGCAAGCAGATTTTTAGTTTTCAACGATTTCAAAAACGCCTCTTGATGCCCACTCAGTGTTACATCATCCTTCGTTTTGGCGATTGCATCATGTTGAGACAAGAGTAGATTATATAACTCACCTCTGCGTTCTGTATCTGTTTTATGTGCTATTGCTAATTTCTGCAATTGAGCACTGAGCCAGCCAGTTTCTCGATCCAATTGCACGATCAAATGCTTTTTATTTTCCTCAAATTGTGTTAACGCCAAATACTCATTATGCTTCGGCGTTTCGACATTAAACTCAAAATGATACTCTTTTTCTTTCTTACAAATAATTTTTGCTTCGAATGGAACAATTTTTTCACCATCGTGCAAATGACAAAACAAATACGCATCTGTCTTTTGATCTGGATCTGGAAATCCACGAATAATTTGAATCGTACAATGCGGCATGCTGAGACCCGTTTATTCTACATTTTGGGTCATTATAGCACGATGTTATGACGGCACAATTCTGGGCGTCACAAAAATCAACAACTCTTTGCGCTCCTTCGTGTTTTTATGATGCTGAAATAATTTCCCCAAAAACGGCAGGTTTGAAATAAAGGGAATGTTTTCAACCGCTTGCGTATCGGTATATTCATAAATACCACCCAACACGACCGTATGGCCATCATTCACCAGTACCTGAGTTGTCATTTGTCGCGTATCGATTGCAGGCACCCCCTGAATTTCTTGACTGCTGCGTTTATCTTGATTGACCTTGAGGCGTAGCAATATTTTATGATCCGATTGTATCTGTGGTGTCACTTGAAGTTGCAATACCGCTTTTTTAAATGCCGTTGTCGTCATGCCTTGCGACACCGATTCCTGATACGGAATTTCTTCGCCGGCTTCAATGGTAGCCATGGTTTGATTTTCTGTTAATAGTTTTGGATTTGAAATAATTTGTGCTTTTCCTTGCGTTTCTAACGCTGATAATTCTAAATCTAACTGCGTGCCTTGCGTCAAGTTTAGAAGAGCAACGCCTAAACTATTGGCATTCGCGATAGGCGCGTTCACACTCAAATCTTTCCCAACCGTTAACCCAAAGCGCACGCCGAGCGATTTTTCATAATCATAATCCATATTCACAATTTGCGCTTCAATTAATATTTGCGGAACAACAACATCCAAATGCTGAATAATCCCTGATATCATCGATAATTCATCCGGCAATGCGCGCACAAACAAACTGTTCGTTCGTTCATCCGCCAAAAGACTACTGCGCGTTGAAAAAACATGATTATCTTTATTATCAAACAATTTCAATATATATTTTGCATCGACATGTTTTAACGCGAACCAGCGCGATTGCAAACTGGATTTTGGCGAACGGTTATGCGCCGCCAACGGCACAGATTTTGTCTGCATTTTGACGCGCTGCAATCGATGATAATAAGCCTCTATCGACGCATGCTGTCGCCTTTCCAACACACTAAAAAAATGATGTGTATATAAGATCGCAACAACTGCTGCGCCACCTAATAAAACAAAAAATATTTTTTGTCTTCTCATTTGTTCACGCCAAGGCAAAAAATTTATATTCATACAAACCCTCTTAATGCCAATCCAAATGCAATCAGTAAGCCGTCGTTCTTTTCGGATGCGGGTATATCGAATGTTGAAAATGGATCAATTGAAACAACCGGCTTATCGCTATCGATATCGCCAAACATATAAATTCCCTCTAATTGGGATGGATCATATCGCGCAGCGATATATTGAAAAGGAAGCGCACATCGCTCTTCATCCACCACCCGATCACCCCGAAAAATTAATACACGAAAATGATCTGATTCGCGATATAAAAAAGCTGACATGGATTTACTCACTAACCCGTTAAATTGAATCGCTCTTAGCAGCGCATAAGTATCCGGCTCAATACTAACGACTTTAATTTTTAATGCATGCGTCAATTGAAACATCGACACCACATCACTTTCCCTCACGGAAAAAATAGCGACATTGAAATGATCATGGCGATCAATCACAAAATCAGATAGCAGCGACTCCTTTATGTTCGGCAAATACATCTCTGTATTCCGCTTAATCAAGTTTGCCATTTGCCGATCCGTGATAGGGGACTGAAACGCAATTCGCTTTTCCATCACCCGATCAGACGCAACGGATAAATGCGCTTGTTTCGAAAAGCATTTCAATGAAATATCTTGTGATAGCGGCAACGCGACGGTTTGATGATTAATAAAATGAATGTCATTGGCGGTTTTGCCCAATTCAACCCAAGTAAATGCATGCGCGCCAACATGCAGCCCAAGGCTATAACGTCGTTTCACGATTAATTACTCTTTTGAATAATATGATAGATCGCTAAAAACTAAGGGAATGCAGAAGGAGTGAGGAGAGAGCATAATCTTCCTAAATTATGGTCAAAATAGCAAGAGTTACTGTACAAAATCATTCGCGATTTTAAACAGATACTCTATAATAGAATCCTATATGGCTCGCAAATCAACATTTAAAAGCTTTCTATGGTCGCTGGTCGTCATTATCACGGCTATCCTGGTCATGGCGCTTTTCGCGCTCGTCGTCTTTGAGTCAAGCCTACCCAATGTGGAAACGCTCAAAGATGTGCATTTACAAGAACCATTGCGCGTGTTTACGCGCGACAATAAGTTAATTGCAGAATTTGGTACTATTCGTCGCATACCGATCACACTAGATGATGTCCCCAAACAACTCATTGCCGCAACACTGGCTACTGAAGACCAACGTTTTTACTCACACCCGGGTGTCGACTGGCTAGGTCTCGGACGCGCAGGCGTCAGCTTACTGCTCACCAGAGAAAAGAAAGAAGGCGGCAGCACCATCACAATGCAAGTCGCACGTAATTTCTTTTTAACGAACAAAAAAACCTATAACCGAAAAATCAAAGAAATTTTATTAGCATTAAAAATCGATCATGAATTTTCAAAGGATAAAATATTAGAACTTTATTTTAATAAAATATTTTATGGCAGTCGCGCTTACGGCATTGCAGCGGCCGCGCAAGTGTATTATGGCAAAACACCGAACGAGCTCACCTTGCCCGAAATGGCGATGTTAGTCGGTTTGCCAAAAGCACCTTCATCTTTAAACCCTATCTATCACCCGCAGGCCGCGCTCGATCGTCGCAATCATGTGTTAACACGCATGCATGATTTGCATTATATCGATACCGCCACTTACAACCAAGCCATCCGTGCACCATTGACCGCAACACCACATGAATTACGGGTTTCAGTGTCAGCGCCTTACGTAGCTGAAATGGTGCGTCAACTCATGTTAAAACAATTTGATCAAAAAACATATGATGAAGGTTATGACGTTTACACCACGATAGATAGTCAACTGCAACAAAATGCGAATGCCGCTGTCATGAAAGGATTGCTCGCTTATGACAAACGACATGGCTATCGCGGGTCGATTCAACATCTCAATAACGTTGATACCGATCACTTAGATAATGCCAGCAAAATATTATCGCAAACACCGACGATTAATGGGTTACAACCTGCGCTCATCGTAAAAATAGACGGCCAGTCTGCCGATGCATTATTAAAAACAGGTAATACGGTAACGATTCCTTGGTCCGGATTATCTTGGGCAAGACGGCAGACCATGAAAGATACACAAG
>MGXQ01000066.1:7371-15222 GCA_001801405.1 Gammaproteobacteria bacterium RIFCSPHIGHO2_02_FULL_42_13
TGAGCGCATCACCCAAAAAAACGTCGGACATACTTAAAATAGGCGACATTGTTTATCTATCTCCAACATCCGATAACAACTGGCGATTAAATCAACTCCCCGCTGCAGAAGCGGCAACGATTACCATTGACCCGCATGATGGCAGCATGCTCGCTCTCACCGGCGGATTTAATTATTTTAAAAGTAAATTTAACCGCGCCATTCAAGCCGAGCGGCAACCCGGTTCTAGCTTCAAACCATTTATTTATTCGGCCGCGCTAGAAAAAGGCTTTACGCTTGCGACCATTGTCAATGACGCACCCATTGCCATTGCAGATAATGGCAGTGCCGACACATTATGGCGCCCTGAAAACGATACAGAAAACTTTTCCGGCCCCATTCGCACGCGCATTGCATTGATTAACTCGCGCAACTTAGCCTCCATTCGCGTATTACAATTAATTGGCATTCCATATGCCATCGATTATGCAACCCGTTTTGGATTTCAAAAAGAACAGCTGCCCGAAAGTTTATCGCTAGCATTAGGCACGGCCAACGTCACGCTCTTGCAAATGGCTGAGGCGTATGCGGTTTTTGCAAATGGCGGATATCGCATCAATACTTATTTTTTTGATCGTATTGTAAATACCAAAAATAAAATTATTTATAAGACCGCGCCAATTGTTGCCGGCGATCCGATAGCAATTGACGATCACACAAAAAATATTGCACCACGCGTGATTACACCGCAAAACGCGTATCTCATCACATCTGCACTGCGCGACGTTATTCAACATGGCACTGGCAGAGGTGCATTAGTATTACAACGCACCGACCTAGCGGGCAAAACCGGCACGACCAATGATAAACGCGACGCTTGGTTCTGCGGATTTAATAGTAATATGGTATCCATTGCCTGGATTGGTTTCGATCAGCAACATTCTTTATATGAATACGCATCTAAAGCCGCTTTGCCACTATGGGTTGATTTTATGGCACCCTCTCTAAAAGATAAACCCTATGCCACCATGCCACAACCCAATGACATCACCACCGTACGCATCGACAGTAAATCCGGTTTATTAGCACCACCAAATGATCCAAATGCAATCTTTGAAAAATTTAGAACAGAAGATATCCCCACCGAAAAAGATACCGACCAAGCTGCCACGGCACCAGGCAGTGCTGATGATACACCGGCGAATATGAATGATTTATATTAATTAAGCTCAGCCGGCGTAGCCCGCATGGAGCGAAGCGAAATGCGGGGAACAATAAAAAGCCAGCGTAGCCCGTATGGAGCGAAGCGAAATGCGGGGAATAATAAAAAGAAGCACGGTAGGTTGGGCTAAATAAAATGTAGGTTGGCGCTGAGCGAAGCGAAGCCCAACGGGAATAGTTTGTTGGGCCTCACGACCCAACCTACGTTCTAAAAATTAATATATAATTTCTTCTTCGGTAATAACAAAATCAAGTGGCACGTCCCAGTGTTCATTGGGCACGAGGTCAACTTCTTGAAAGGAATACGCTAAACCGCATAACGTTGGACGAGAATCAGATTGTGCAAATGTGCGATCGTAAAACCCCGCGCCTGTGCCCAAGCGATGTTGCTGGCGATCAAACGCAACCAACGGCGTCAACACTAAATCTAAATCATTAAGCGCCGCAATACGATCGGATGAAGGAATAGGCTCTAAAATACCCAACTTATTTTTTTTTAACGTATCGCCAAATGCATATTCCACAAATGATAAATGTTTTCCGGTTAACACCGGCAGATAACAGATTTTATCGGCATCCCATATCGCACGAATAATACGGTGTGTATCCACTTCAGCTTGATATTGAATATAACAAGCTATCCGCTGACTGGTCTGAAAAATTTCTGATTCAATAAGTTTCTGTGTGATTTTTTCGGCGACCGTTTGTTGATCTTTTTTAGAAAGTTTCTTTCGCTCTGCGCGCATCAATTTGCGAAGATTGTCACGAACACTCATAGAAATCCAAACAAAAAGATATGTAGCTATTCACCGCAAAACCTAAAACACGGAGAACGTTCAGATTTTGGACGTTCCTGTGCCGAATAGTCACAAAAATATCTGCTAACTTTGGCAGGTAACTACGAACATGAACCCTAAACTTAAAGTGGGATCCATAATACTTCGCCCAGGCATTTTACGTATTGTAACTTGCACAAAATGCAAAGTAGTGACAGTTCCCTTAGGGTTAGCAGTATCGGCTCATGTGTAAATTACCCGCCAAGTTAACAGATATCTACAAACTCATTATAACTCTTCTTGCTCGGTGATAGTCAAGGCTTCTTCTATTTTTTTCTGCATATCACGAATACGTTCCGCCATCACGCCGACCCATTTGTTTTCTTTGCGGCCAGTAGTTAATAATTCATGTGTTACGTTTAACGCAGTCATGATTGCAATACGATCAACACCGATAACTTTTCCGCTATCGCGTATTTCGCGCATATGTTGATCTAAATAAACCGCCGCATCCTGCAGCTCTTGCGCCATATCAACAGGACATTTTACTTGGTAACTTTTGTCTAATATGCGCACTGAAATTTGGTGATCCATCATTCTTCTGTACTCTCAATTGCTTTTAATCGACCAATTAATCGTCGAATATGATGTATAGCTTTATCCGTCTTGGTCGTCACGGCGTTTCGTTCATTGAGTAATACATGTTGTTTTGTGCGTAACGCAATATTGTCGCGCTTTAGTCGCTCAAAATTTCGTAATAACGCATCCACTTGCCGTTCAAAACGATCTAACACGGTATTTTCCATGATGCACCTATCATATTTGTACACTTCTATAGTATGGCGATTTTTTACTTTCGTCAATAGAATCAAGGTGTTTCTGTAAAGATTTACACTATTAGGTTAAATTTTATGACAAAATTATTAGCTATTTTTTATCAAGGTCAACTACTGTGTATAAATAAAAATCATTTTTTATCTGCTTGCTGCTCTTGCACCGCTTGTCTAAATTTAAATGGATGCTGAATGAGTAAAAACGGCGCGCGTGCAGATCCGCGATCACTCACTGTGATACTGCCATAATTTAAAAAGCGCCCTAAAATCGTTTGTTGCACCGAAATTGATGAAATATTGGCAATAGTCGTTTCGATTGAATCTCGCGACAACCAACCCACTTTGATCAAAATACGCATGTTCGTCACAATGATTTCACTCATCGAATAATTAATCCACGCTAAAACCGCATCAAACGCGGCAATGATCCAAGTCAGCGTTGTAAACAACCAAATATTTAATTCAACCACAAACACAACACCCAATAAAAACCATACCACTGGCATCATAAACACAATCCAATGGCGATGTCCCGCATAAACAATTTTTTCGCCTGGAATTAGATTTTTTTCTGCGTATGTTTTCATGGTTGTCTCCGCGCTTATCTCTGAACTGAAATTAATATATTACTCACCCGTTGATAACCGCGAGGTAATTTACTGCCACGACGCCCTCTCTCTCCGTAATAATGTTTTAAATCTTTTGGCTTTAACGTAACGCCGCGGTTCCCTGAAAAAATTTCTACCGATTGACCTTCAACAAAAACAGCAATCGCCACCACATATTCTTCGCCACTGGTCACGCGCGCTGTTGTAATGTGAATAATTTTATTTCCCTTCCCTTTGGGCAACACAGGCAATTCACTCACCGGAAAAATTAACAAACGCCCTTGATTCGTCACGCTGACAATATACTCTTTTTCAATATCATTGACTTTTAGCGGCGATAGCGCAACCGCGCCTGGCGGCACGCGTAACACTGCTTTACCGGCACGATTCTTGCCCGCCAAATCGCTAAACTTTAATATAAATCCATATCCAGCACTGGAAGCCATCAAATAATGTTGCTCAGGTTTATCCATCAAAACGGATTTAAAAATTGCACCCGGCGGCGGATTCACGCGGCTGGTAATCGGTTCGCCTTGTCCACGAGAGGATGGCAGCATGCGCGCAGATATCGAATACACGCGTCCTGTCGAATCAAAAAATATCGCCGGCTCGTTGCTCAACCCTTTCGCTGATGCGCAATATTCATCTCCATTTTTATAACTTAATGTCAGCGGATCTACGTCGTGTCCTTTGGCTGATCGAATCCACCCTTTTTGCGACAAAATAACCATCACAGGTTCGGTCGGTAATATTTCATCTTCATCAATGACTTTTGCTTCGGCTCGTTTAACAATCGGCGAGCGTCTTTTGTCCCCATAAGTTTCCGCATCTTCTGCTAACTCTTTTTTCAATAATGTTTTTAATCGGGAGGATGACGCTAATGTTTTTTGCAATTCGTCGCGCTCAGCCGCCAAAGTTTTTTGCTCTTCTCTAATTTTGATTTCTTCGAGCTTCGCCAATTGGCGCAAACGAATTTCTAAAATAGCCTCGGCTTGTCGTTCGCTCAATTTAAATTTCGTCATCAATGCTGATTTTGGCTCATCTGATTTTCGAATAATCTTAATCACTTCGTCAATATTTAAATAAACGATTAACAATCCGTCCAATAAATGCAATCGATCTAAAACCTTGTCGAGCCTAAATTGTAATCGTTTACGTAATGTGCTTTTTCGCCAATCCAACCATTCATTTAAAATCATTTCTAAATTTTTTACTTGCGGACGACCATCGCAACCAATCATATTTAAATTCACACGATAGGTTTTTTCTAAATCCGTCGTCGCAAACAGATGCGCCATCAACGTATCCACATCGACACGATTAGATCTCGGCACAATAACCAAACGGGTTAAATGCTCATGATCCGATTCATCACGCAAATCGCTCACCATCGGCAGCTTTTTCGCCTGCATTTGCGCAGCAATTTGCTCTAAAAGTTTTGCACCAGATACTTGAAAAGGTAGCGCCGTAATAATGATATCGTTTTTTTCTTTTTCATAAACCGCACGCATACGAATGGTGCCATTGCCAGTACGATATATATCTATAATCTCTTTGCGCGGGGTAATAATTTCAGCGTCCGTTGGATAATCCGGCCCTAAAATATATTCACATAAATCGTTTAATTCTGCTTTTGGATTTTCCAGCAAATGAATACATGCACCCACCACTTCTTTTAAATTATGTGGTGGAATATCCGTTGACATGCCAACCGCAATGCCCATCGTTCCATTTAATAAAACATTCGGTAAACGCGACGGCAACAATATTGGCTCTTGCAATGTACCATCAAAATTAGGCTGCCAATTAACCGTGCCTTGTTCTAACTCTTGCAATAGTACTTGCGCATACGATGACAATCGCGCTTCGGTATAACGCATAGCGGCAAATGATTTAGGATCGTCAATCGACCCCCAATTGCCTTGACCATCTACCAGTGGATAACGATACGAAAAAGATTGCGACATGAGTACCATCGCTTCGTAACACGCGCTATCGCCATGCGGATGATATTTACCTAACACATCACCAACGGTACGCGCGGATTTTTTAAACTTTGCTGAATTTTTTAACCCCAGCTCAGACATGGCATAGATGATACGACGTTGCACGGGCTTTAATCCATCTTCAATATGCGGCAATGCGCGATCCAAAATGACATACATCGAATAATTCAAGTACGCATTTTCTGTAAAATCTTTGACCGGCTGCGATTCGATGTCTTCGAAGTCTAATACTTGATTCTGAGTCATATTTGCTCATCCAACTGTTTGACTATCAATATCATAGCGCATTTTGATTAAAAGCATAACTAACTCAACATCAATATCCGTGTGCAATAAAAATATTGCATTTTCTGCAAAAAAACTTTGACACTTTTACCAAAAGCTCTATATTTCTGTTTTATTGATTTAAAATTTTTACTAAAAGGACAAAAACATGATAACTCGCGATGAAATTCTCAATCTATTAAAAAGTGAACATGTTTCATACTTGCGTTTATGTTTTACCGACATTATGGGCATCAGCAAAAATGTTGAAATTCCGGCCAGTCAGTTTCCAAGAGCGTTGGACGGGCAAGTTTTGTTCGATGGTTCATCGATTGAAGGTTTTGCTCGCATCGAAGAATCTGACATGGTTTTAGTGCCCGATTATAATACATTTCATTTGCTGCCCTGGGATAATCATGGCGGACATAAAATTGCGCGCATCATCTGTGATATTGCCAATACAAACGGCAGCGCATTTGTCGGTTGTCCACGCTCTGCACTCAAACATATTTGTAACAAAGCAAAACATATGGGTTACACCCCTAAAATGGGACCCGAAGCAGAATTCTTTTTGTTTGAACGCGGCGAACATGGACAAGCGACAACGCGCACACATGATTCCGGTAGCTATTTCGATTTAACACCGATCGACCGCGGTGAAGAAACACGCCGCGCCATCGTGCAAACGCTAGAAAAACTGAACTTCGAAGTAGAGGCGGCACATCATGAAGTGGCGCATGGACAACATGAAATTGATTTTAAATATGGTGATGTATTAGATACGGCGGATAAAATCGTCACCTTTCGTTTTGTTGTACGAAAAGTGGCGCTCGATTTTGGATTGCACGCAACGTTTATGCCAAAACCGATTTATGGCATTAATGGTTCGGGCATGCACACACATCAAAGTTTGTTTATCGATGATAATAATGCTTTTCATGATCCGAACGATCCTATTGAATTATCGAAAATCGCACGGCATTATATTGCGGGATTATTGCATCACGTCCCTTGTTTTTGCGCGATCACCAATCCGCTCGTCAATTCCTATAAACGTTTAGTCCCTGGTTATGAAGCGCCCACGCATATTGTTTGGTCTTTGCGAAATCGCTCGCCACTGTTGCGTATTCCTGATCGACGCGGCAGCGGCACACGTGCGGAATTACGTTCACCCGATCCCGCTTGCAATCCGTATTTAGCATTTGCTGTGATGCTCGCTGCCGGGTTAGACGGCATCGAAAACAAAATGGATCCTGGCGAACCGGTTAATAAAAATATTTATAACATGAGCGGCCGCGAGCGTGCGCGATTAAAAATTAAATCATTGCCCAGCGATTTAGATAAAGCGATTGATGAAATGGAAAAAAGCGAGCTCGTCAAAAACGCGCTCGGCGAACATATTTTTCAACATTTTATAACTGCCAAGCGTCGCGAATGGCAAAAATATATTGCTCAAGTCCATCCGTGGGAAATTGAACAATATCTTACAACATATTAATCCAACTTCGTCCCGGAAAATTTGCGTAGCAGATTTATCCAGGAAACGCTTTAGTTCTGCACGTTGATTCTTCTGGATTCCGGATATCGCGACGCAATGGCGTCGCGATTCCGGAATGACGGGGTTTTGGCAGAGCAATTCCAAAATGACGGGACTTCCAAATGAACTTCTTCTACGGTCCTGGTCTTGGCCTTGGTCCATGTCCTACTCCTGCTCCCGTGTCGTCATCGGAGGCTGGTATATCTCTACCGCCTCTTGTGCCTGCTGTGTCTGCTGCTCCTGCTGCTGCTGCGCCGCTGCCGGAACCTCCAAATAGTGTTGCCCCAGGACGCCTACTCCAAAGAGTTAGAGTTTTTGTTCTTGGCCCTTTATAATAATATTGAATAGGGTCATAAATATCTTGAGGGCGCTTGCCCTTCCCATTTTTAACCTCTAATGCCGCTGGATTAGCATCAATTATCGCTCGCGCAATATCCATCAGCTTAATATTAGCAGGCGACTTTGTTAATTCCGTTACAACATGATGCAACGCTGTATTGCCATTTTTATCCGGCGTTAAGACATCCACATTTTGTTCAATTAAATACTTTACTATCTCTAAACGCCCGTAACGTGCCGCGTCAATAAATATTGTTTTATTGCGCTTACCATACTTTGCATTAGGAT
>MGXQ01000066.1:15234-18440 GCA_001801405.1 Gammaproteobacteria bacterium RIFCSPHIGHO2_02_FULL_42_13
CTACGAGCGCTTTAAAGACAGCCAGTCCATCCTGCTGAATTGCCCAAAACAATGCGCAATTAAGATTGGCACCGGCCGCTTTCGCCTCATCAATTCGGCCTGCGTCATTCTGTTCAACGGCGGTTTGTAATGCCTCCTGTGTTTTTTCCTGCAAGAACTCAAGCAATTCCGCTCGGTCGCCTTCGCCACCCGCACCGCCACCGCCACCACCCTGCAATGCAAACTGCAATGCAGAACGATCATGAGCATCATCAACCGCACAAATATCTGCGCCAGCCTCTAATGCCGCTCGTGCATCTTCTACCGTAGTTGCTTGAAATAATTTTTCATTTGTTGCTGGTTGCAATATCCGTCGCAGTTGTTTAAGCGCTGTGCTCTGCGGTTGGCGCGATTGGATCTTCAGAACCAATTGTAACGGACTCTGATCACCACCCAACACCGAAACGCCTGCATCCAACGCATGCTCTATATATTGTACATATTCCATCGCATTTTCTTTTTGTACCAATGCCCGAATCAGCTTAGCATCTATCTGCGCACCTGCTTTCACCGCTGCTTCAATTGCTCTTTCATTTTTATTGAGAACCGCTTCCGTTAACGCAGCATTCGTTTTTTCTTGTAAGCGTTTAATAACTTCATCGTAATTCACCTCTGGATGTTGCTCCTTTAGCTGCTTTGCAAGCCGCAAGGGCGATAGGTCATCGCTATTGCGCAAGGTAATATGATGTGTATTCTCCATTGCAACTCCCAGTATATTCGTTAAATTACGCTGGCGCAGATCTTCATCTGCATCATGAAGTGTTCGCAGCATATAGAAAAGACTACCCACATGTAACAAACTAGAAATATCATCCCACAACTCTGTATCTTCGCCTTGAGCACCCTCTTTTTTTGATTTTGCAAAATTAATCAAACGCACACTCTTATCGAGCGGCAGAGACTTTCCGTCCTTTTTATTCTCTGCTTGTACTTTTGCGCTACCTTTCTCTGTTTGCTGAAGTGGATTTGCGCCATCTTTTATGAGTAATTCAACCAATTCTCTTTGATGCGCTGGCGCATGGATTGCATAGTTTAACGCTGTATTTTCTTCCGCATCGATATGTGTGAACGTTACATCGGCGCCACGTTGCAGCATCTCTGTTGCTAACTCAACATTACCCTTTTGTAGCGCAAACCATAATCTGCCGGTGTAAATTGGCACACGGATTTGTTCCGGTAAAGCACGAGGATCTGCGCCATCATGAAAATCTGCACCATACTGAATAAGCAATTTGATTCTTTCAACATGTTCATTAAACTCAGGAGCATCCTGTTGCGGCATATTCTGCAATGCATAAAACCGCGCACTCTTTCCATCTGTATCGACCACCGCATTCGCATCAGCACCTAATTCTAATGCCTCCCGTACGCTTGCAAGCGTTTTTGCATGAACCAACATGTCATTCGCTCCAGCTTGTTGTAATAAGACAACAATTCGCTGCGCGCACTTATGTTGAGCGGTTTTCTTTTTGTGCTCCGTTTGCTGAGACCCAAGATACTGTTGTGTTTGGTCACGCATATACTGAATACCTCGTATCTCAACCCGGCCATCCGTTTGTTGTTGGAGCATTACATCTAAAGTTTTATCAGCCTTTTGTATAGCCTTGCTATGCTTCCTTTCTATTTTTCTTTTTTCCCACCATATCCGCCACTCATTCAGCCACCCGCTGAATATGCTCGTCTCTTCTGGCGCTTCTGGCACTGTTTTCAACTCATCAGACAACTGTCGCTGAGCCTCCAACAGCGCTGCTGCTGCGCCTCGCACCGAGGCCTCCGCTGCTGTTGTTTTCTTCTGGATCTCCTCATCAGCTCTAGCAATATCTGTTTTTCTTTTTGCGATCTCTAGGCCGAGCTTCTCCACCTCTTCTGCGAGCGCATTTTTCTTTTCTATCGCCATTCTTAAATAATTTACTTTTTCTATCGGCTCCGCAGCCGCTCCCCCTGCTCCTGCGCCACCTGCAGGCACTTCTGCCTCTTTTCGCCACACTGCGCCAACCTTTAATGCCGCGTCAACTTTTTCGTCATCCAATACTTCCACTGCCTTTTTAAGTGCCGTATTGGTTGCTTCTTCCAACAGCACGCGCAATTGTTTAAATTCACCGGTCTCTCGCTCATCTGCTGCCACACCTTCTGCTGCTTTCCGCACCAATTGCAACATCGATCGATCGCCAATAATAGTTTTGGTAATATCAAAACCATCTCCTTTTTTTAGGCGCGCTGTCAAAGACCTATTGCATGCGGAATACATTTCATCAACACTCTTCCATTCTCCATCATGTGAAACCTCAAGCACGTTGCATAAAATACCGGCTGTTAATACATCTACCACTGGTGGGTTATCTGTCAATCGCTTCAACACTGCCCGTTGATCGACTTTATCGTGTAATGGATTGGCTTTATTGCTGAAAATCAACGTGCGAATATGCTCAACATCGGGTGCGTCTTCCATGAGAGCCTGAGATAATTGTCGCACATACAAGTCACTTTCCCGCTGTTGTAATTTTTGCAACTTGTCTATTGCAGGTAATATTGGTTCTGGAACAGGCGCTGGTTCCTCATCATCAAAAAGCCATGAAAAGAAACGGGACAATAGACTACCCTCCTTGTGTAGAGCTGATGCTGCACTCTTTTTTTCTTCGTCAATAGCGGCTCTCACAAGATTCGTATGATCCTCTGTGATTTTTGCGTCATGTGCTAAAAGTACGTCAACAAGATCATAGTTTATTTCGGACTGCATAGCATGATACAGCGGTGTATGACCATCCGCATCTTCGACATTAGCACTGACACCGTCATCCTCTAAGAGACGCGTAACCTCGGCAATACTTGCCTCTTTAACCGCCGCAAATAATTGAGGCGCAAGCAATTCACTTTTAATCATTTTCCAACGCGTTTTAGTCGTGTGATCTTTCGCACCAGCAATTTTCGCATTAATAAATTCAATGTTTTCTTGCGATGGTTGTCCTAATTTATGGATTACTAAAACCCTAATAAAGTCGGGATCAATATTCGGTATTCTCAATACCCTATCAAGAACGGACTTACACCCAGCTGCCATTATGCTTGTCAAATCTGCGCCTTGTTTAACTTGTTCAGCCGCTTTCTTGCAATCACCTGTATTCAAATATCGCCAGAGCAATACGGTATGTAATTTTTTCTTAATTTCA
>MGXQ01000067.1:0-2770 GCA_001801405.1 Gammaproteobacteria bacterium RIFCSPHIGHO2_02_FULL_42_13
TGCCTAGCGCACTTATTCCCCGCATTTCGCTTCGCTCCATGCGGGCTACGCTGGTCACGCTGGCTATTCTTCTTTTTATTATTCCCCGCAAAACCTAAAACACGGAGTTTGTGCTGAATAGTGACGAAAAACAGTGATCGAAAAATCAATGAGTTACGTCAATACATCAAAAAAAATGAAAAAAAAATGCTCTCTTAAGATTTCCTTAAGATTTGAGGTCTATAAAAGAGGGGTTCATACTTATAAGGAGAACAATAATATGTATAAGACAACCTTAAAATCTAGCGTTTTAGCTTTGGGCGTCGTGCTCAGTGCCGCTGGATTCGCAGCTACAGCGGCTAAACCCACTGTTGCTAAAAAACCCACTGTTGCTAAAGCCACTGCTGCTAAAACCACTGCTGCTAAAACCACTGCTGCTAAAACCACTGTTTCAAATTCACCTTTAAATGGTGTATATGTCGGTGTTCAAGGCGGTTATGCAACATCAGATTACTCAATGAATGACCTCGATAACTTATTCACTGGCAATACTGATGCTAGCGGCTTTGCAGGGCGAATTTATGGTGGATATAGCTTTAACCAATACTTCGCAACTGAAGTCGGTTTTGCTTACCTACCACAAATCAAATTCAGCAATTTAAAACCAATCGGCTATACGGGATCAGACAGTGCAGAAATTACTGCCAATCAATATGCTATTGACTTGGCCTTAAAAGCTTCTTATCCAATTTACAAAGATATTTCTGTCTTTGCTAAAGGCGGTGTTGCTGACATGATGATGGAAAATGTAAAAGCAACTGTTAATGGCCAAGACGTCGGGACCTCTGATGTCGCTTCTGAAACTCAAGTCGCTCCATTAGCGGGTGCTGGCATTAACTATAAGGTAACCGATAACGTTTCTTCTGATTTATCTTACACAAGATATTTTGGCGCAAGCGATATCGAAGCAACAAATTTCTACGCATTAGGCGTTGCTTACAACTTCTAATTGCTAGTAAATTGATATCTAAAAAACCCCGCTTCCGCGGGGTTTTTTTTGCGTTAAGTCAATCTACCGCCCATAAAGCCCCACTAACTCTGCCTGCGCCAGGATATGCGGCTTCATCTCATGTAATAACTCCTGTCGCGTATTTTGGTTGCTGAGAATAAGCGAGGTATCTAACGCATAGGCATCAAATGCATAATGATGCCGCTGTCCTGACGGCGGACAAGGCCCTCCATAACCGGTTTGTGCGAAACTATTCATACCGGTTACCGCTCCTTTTGGCATCTCATTTTCTGCAATCTGCTGCATTGTGGCAGGAATATCCCACAACGTCCAATGCGTCCAATCACCGGCAGGCGCATCGGGATCATGCACGATCAATACTAAACTTTGTGTGTTTTTGGGTATATCAACAAAACTAATAGGCGGATGGATATTCTGACCATCGCAGGTATATTGAACGGGAATAGTTGCTCCATTTTCAAAAGCAGTGCTTGCGAGTTGCATCGCCTCTGCGTTTGCAAAAAACGCAGATAGTCCTAAAGAAAAAAATACAATAAAGAAAGCGAGAATTTTGCTATTCCTCATTATGCCATCCTTGTGGTTTATAATTACCGCAAAACTAGTCGGCTGCGTCTAATGCATCCGACAAATCAACCGGTTCGCCGGGCAGCACGGTTGATATCGCATGACGATAAACCATCTGCGTAATTTCTTTGCCGGCCAACAAAATAACATCACAATCAAAATGACGCACTTGTCCTTTTAATTGAATACCATTTTTCAAAAAAATAGAAACCGGTATATGCTTACTACGCAACGCATTTAAAAAAACGTTTTGTAAAATATTTTCTTCAGTCATATCCATTCCCATAAATTATAAAATAAAAACACCCAAACATCTCGCACGCCCTTCCATCAGCGTATTCAAATCCACTTAAAGACAAGTGATTTGTATTGGCCACTATACCGGCGTGTATAAAAAACACCCAGTCTAAAATACCTGAAAAATGTGTAAGATAAAGCTTAAAACTATATGGACAATATCCTTCAAAATATGATTAAGCGTGTTTTAATACCAATAGGCGTGAAAACAACCAGGGGATTTTTATTTCGTAAACAAATACACCTTCAGCCGTCTAAACACATCTTTAGGTAAACTATCCGGCATTAATATCAATGATCGTCGTTTGTTTTGTACTTTAAAATTCAAAACAATTACAACCGTTGAAACAAATGTTTCACCCAGCAAGTCCGCTTCAAAACTTTTTCCTGCGCGATTTTCTACAAACCAAGATTCATCCACTAAATAACAGGCGATAATCGCACTTTTTGCGTGCATAAAAGTAACACGCCAACAAAGATAATATGCGCTGATCACACATAAAATCGACAAACCAATTTTGATTGTCCAAGCGATTGTTAACAACCCAATCACGATTAATGCTAAGAGATGTAATAAACTGAAAAGCAAAAATAATATTTTCGAGGGCGTGGGGGTGAGGCGGAGTTGTTGTTGCATTACCCCCACGTCAGGAATCGCTCTGCCAAAACCCCGTCATTCCGGAATCGCTCTGCTATTGCAGAGCGATATCCGGAATCCAGAGAATCGAAGCGCGGAACTAACACGTTCCCTGGATCCCGGATATTTTGCCTGCGGCAAAATTCCGGGATGACGGGAAACAAAGTCATGTCATTCCGGAATCGCTCTGCCAAAACCCCGTCATTCCGGAATCGCTCTGCTATTGCAGAGCGATATCCGGAATCCAGAGAATCGAAGCGCGG
>MGXQ01000067.1:2804-21177 GCA_001801405.1 Gammaproteobacteria bacterium RIFCSPHIGHO2_02_FULL_42_13
ATTCCGGAATCGCTCTGCTATTGCAGAGCGATATCCGGAATCCAGAGAATCAAAGCGCGGAACTAACGCGTTCCCTGGATCCCGGATAAATCTGCTACGCAGATTTTCCGGGATGACGTGTCCCCCCTTTGCCGTCATCCTTTCCGGGATGACGTGTCTCCCCTTTTCCGTCATCCTTTCCGGGATGATGTGTCCCCCCTTTTCCGTCATCCCTTGAGAATCCGAGAGGCGCAATGTCCCACGCGGCAAGCTGCGGGGAAATCGCTTCGCATTATTACGCATTATTTCAATACCGTCTCTGGTTTCACATACTTAAGATTTAACGCTTGCGCAACAGGTTCGTTCGTTAAGCGACCGCAACAGACATTCAATCCATTCAAAAAATGCGGGTCTGACAACAAAGCGGCTTTCGCGCCAAGATTGGCAAGCTTCAACGTAAACGGTAACGTCGCATTATTCAACGCAAACGTCGACGTACGTGGCACCGCACCCGGCATATTCGCCACACAATAATGAATCACCCCATCTACGATATAAGTGGGTTTTTCATGCGTCGTTGGATGACTGGTTTCACAACAACCGCCTTGGTCAATCGCAATATCAACGATCACCGACCCAGCATGCATGGTTTTTAACATGTCTTTTGTAACCAATCGTGGCGCAGCACCTCCCGGAACTAATACGGCACCAATCACTAAATCAGCATGTTTTATATATTGCGCGACCGAGCCATGCGTCGAAACCCCCGTATTTAATTTAGAACCAAATTCCGCATCCAATTCTCGCAAACGCGGTAATGATTTTTCTAATACCGTCACATGCGCACCCACACCTGTCGCAATGCGAATAGCCGCTGTCCCCGCAATACCACCACCCAACACCAGCACATCGGCTGCTTCAACGCCCGGCACACCACTTAATAATAATCCGCGACCGCCATTGGCTTTTTCTAAATAATGCGCACCTGCCTGAATCGATAAACGTCCAGCCACTTCACTCATCGGCAATAACAACGGCAAGCGACCATGACGATCGGTGACGGTTTCGTACGCAATCGCCGTACAACCGGATGCTAATAATAATTCGGTTTGTTTCGGATCCGGCGCTAAATGTAAAAACGTAAATAATATTTGGCCTTCACGCAACATTTTACATTCATTCGGTTGCGGTTCTTTTACTTTGACAATTAAATCCGCTTTTGCAAATATCTCTGGTGCATTATCAACAACCGTTGCGCCCGCCTGACGATAATCATCATCATTAAAACCAATCCCCGCGCCCGCATTTGTTTGCACCATGACATCATGACCATGGTCTATTAATTCTTTTACACTAAACGGAATTAAACCAACGCGGTACTCATGATTTTTAATTTCTTTCGGAACACCAATTCGCATAAGAGTTGTCCTATATAGTTAAAAACCACATTATACAGCGGGAAATATATATTTTGCCAGAAAAACCGGCGTCTAAAATCAATACCTTAGACGCCAATCGGCTAGTTTTTAGACAGATCGAACAATAATGCATTCAAATGCTTCACAAATGTCGCAGGATCTTCCAACTGGCCGCCTTCAGCCAAAACGGACTGATCAAACAAGATCTGAGTCCACTCAGCAAAGCGCGCATCATCGGTTTCCGCATTTAAACGTTTTACCAATCCATGCTCTGGATTTAATTCAAAAATGGGCTTCGATTCCGGCATCGCTTGACCCAATGACTTTAAAATACGTTGCATATTCATATTTACATCATTACTATCGGCAACAATACAGGCCGGCGAAGTCGTTAAACGATACGTTAATCGCACTTCTTTCACTTTTTCACCTAACACGTTGGTCACTTGTTTTAATAAATTATCAAAGTCTTCTTTTTTCTTTTCGCGCGCTTCTTTCGTTTCTGGACTCTCGAATTTACTTAAATCCAAATCGCCTTTCGTAATCGATTGCAACTTTTTACCCTCGAATTCCGTTAAATGCATCAGCACCCATTCATCAATGCGATCACTAAACAATAACACTTCGATCCCTTTTTGGCGAAACACTTCTAAATGTGGACTATTCTTCGCCGCCAAAAACGTATCGGCCGTAACGCAATAAATCACGTCTTGATCCAATTTCATGCGACTGACATAATCACTCAATGACACGTCTTGTTTTTCATTATCGGTATGCGTTGAAGCAAAACGCATTAACTTGGCAATTTGATCTTTATTCGCAAAATCTTCGGCCAACCCTTCTTTTAACACCTTGCCAAACTCCGCCCAGATTTTTGCGTATTTATCCGCATCGGTTTTCACCACCTCTTCTAACATATTTAAAATACGTTTTGTCAATGCGGCGCGAATTTTATCAACGGTCGGATTATGTTGTAAAATTTCACGCGACACATTGAGCGGCAAATCGTTACAATCCACAACCCCTTTCACAAAACGCAAATACGTCGGCAAAAACTGCTCCGCATCATCCAAAATAAACACACGCTTGACATACAGCTTTAAACCTCGATGCTTCGATGTTTGCTGCCACAAATCAAATGGCGCAGTCGACGGGATATATAACAAGCTGGTATATTCCAGCTTCCCTTCAACTTTATTGTGGCTCCATAAAATCGGATCAGAAAAATCATGCGAAATATTTTTATAGAGTTCTTTGTACTCTTCATCTTTAATTTTGCTTTTGGGCAATGTCCACAAAGCAGTCGCTTTATTCACCTGCTCCCAGTCGATTTTATCCGATTTTTTATCTTGGCCTTTTTCATCAAATTCAATTTTCTGCATGAAAATCGGCACCGTGATATGATCAGAATATTGTTTGATGATGCCGCGCAATCGATAATCTTCTAAAAACTCATCGGCATCTTTTTTAAGATGTAAAATAACTTCGGTACCTAATGTTTTACGCGCAGCCGCTTCTATCGTGTATTCGCCTTGACCATTGGATTCCCAACGCACACCAGCTTCGGGTTTGGCTTCGGCATGACGTGTAAACACGATTACTTTATCCGCAACCATAAAGACTGAATAGAAGCCCACACCAAACTGACCAATTAAATTCGCATCTTTGGCTTGTTCGTCAGACAATTTTTTAAAAAATTCTTCCGTACCCGACTTTGCAATCGTACCTAAATTCGCGATGACCTCCTCATGCGTCATACCGATACCATTATCGCGCACGGTAATCGTCCTGGCTTTTTTATCGACATCAACAAAGATTTTTTGCTCAGCATTATCCGTAAATAGCCCCGGGTTTGACATAGCCAAAATACGCGCCCGATCAAAAGCATCTGCACTATTTGAGATCAATTCACGCAAGAATATCTCTTTGCTGCTGTAGAGTGAATGGATCATCAAATGCAGTAACTTATTGATTTCAGTACTAAATTGTCGGGTTTCCGCGGTCATACTCAGCTCCTTTTTGGAATAATTAATAGATGCGTCTAATATAAGGGCGAACGGGAAGAATTCAAGGGATTTCTCGTCGATCGAGCAGGACACAAGTTGCCTCCGCCGTCCTCTCGCACTATCGAACAAGCATTAGGGTCTGTTACAAGCAGCTACAAATAATCTTGAAATTTCCCATCTTTCACAATCACTTTCGATAAATTTCCGTTATCTTTTAAATCGCCAGTCTTGTCAAATACAATGGCGCCATCTACACCTTCCCATAGTTTCATTTGTCGAAAGAATGTCGCAATTTTAGTTGCATCTTCAGAATGTGTGCTTTCAATACCATAAGCAAGGAGCTTAAACGAATCGTACCCTAATGCAGATATTTGATTAGGATTTATCCCAAATTTTTTATAAAACTCTTGGGTAAACTGCTGCACAATTGGTGTAGGTTTATTGGGGGAAAAGGTTGTTAACGCCACAACTCCTTCTGCTGCCTTTCCCGCTATATCAATCAATGCATCTGAATTCAAAGCATCAGCGCCAAAAATAGGAACATTGATATTGAGGTATCTCGCCTGCTTAACAATAATCGCTGCTTCAGGCACGGTTCCCGCCAAAAATATAGCATCAAACTTGTGCAAAATTTTCCAGTTTTCCAATGCTATAGAATAAGAATTTAATTGCTGCAGATAACTATATCGATCTACAATATTCAATCCCATGATTTTTGCGTATTTTTCAAATGCATTTGCAAGATCTCTACCATATTCCGTCCTTGCATAATAAATAATGATATTTTTATATCCTTGTTGCCTTGCATAATTAGCCAAATAAGATCCCATCAGTTCATTATTAGGGATAATACGAAAAATATTTTTATACGATGGTTTTATTAATCGCAAACTCGTCGCCGATGGATTCATCATAATAATATTCGAAAATTCATATGTCGCCGCAGCTGGAACAGCCGCATGTGACGAAATATGCGTAATGGCTAAATGCATTCTATAATCTTTAGAAAAATCCTGTGCAATAAGCAGCGATTGATCCGTTGAGTCCTCATCATCTCGCTCGATCAACTGTATTTTTCGTCCATCAATACCACCCTTTGCATTAACTTGTTCCATCGCTAAGCTGACCCCTTCCTTAAGGGATTGACCATCCACTCTCTCCTTGGGATAAGCAAAACCAATGATAATATTATCCTTATTAGCATTATTTGCAGTTTTTTCCCGTTTTTTCAACGCGGATTGCTGTCCGCATGAAATTAAAAATAAACTTATAAAAAAAACAATCCCTATTCTTTTCAACATTTTTTATCTCCCTCCCCCATTTGTTTTCAAACTATTTGTCGCTTAGCCAATTTTGCAAAAATACCATTCTCACTCATCAGTGAGTCATACGTACCTTGTTCCACTAATGCGCCATCTTTCAAGACAAGAATAAGATCGGCATTAATAATAGTACTCAATCGATGAGCAATGACAACTCGAGTAGCATATAAATTTTCTAAACTTTTACTCACAATCGCTTGTGTTTTATTATCTAACGCACTGGTTGCCTCATCAAAAAATAAAATTCTTGGTTTGTTGACAATTGCTCTTGCAATTAACATGCGTTGGCGCTGGCCACCCGATAAACCACCTCCACCTTCTCCTACTAATGTCTGCATTTGCATGGGCATACATTTAATGTCCTCTGCCAATCCCACCCTTTCAGCGGCAGCCCAGGCATCCTCTAAAGTAAACATTGAAGACCCAACAATGTTTTCAAATATACTTCCAGACATCAATTGCCCATTTTGTAAAACAACGCCCATCTGCCTTCTTAACAAAAAGATATCTATGTTGTTAACATCTTTCTCATCATAATAGATAAATCCATTCGACGGCCGTTCAAAACCCAACAATAAACGTAAAAGTGTCGATTTTCCCGCACCAGAGGGTCCTACAACGGCCACAAATTGTTTCGGTTTAATGGTAAAACTAACATCCTTAATAATGAGGCTATCGGGTTGATACCCAAAAGAAACGTGGTTTAATTCAATTTGTCCCTGCACCTCCCCCGGATCACTTTGCCCCGTATGAATTTCTGGCAACACCTTTAAAATAGGCTGCAAACGTTCATACGTTGGCATAATTCTTAAAGCCGTTGTCATTGACTCCATAAAAGTAAGCATGGCTCCTGAAATGCTACCAAAAGCGGCAAAAAATGCCAAAAAACTTCCCAGCCCCAAGGTTTCGTCTTTTAAAAAGTATCCGACCGTCATAAACAAAACCAACGAAGAAATCAGAGAAAATGACGATTTAAACAATGATGAAGCAATAGCGATTAAACTTGATTTTACCGTCATCCTCTGATGCAAAGTAAACAAATCGGCCCAATGTAAAAACATTGCGCTTTCGGCGCCAGCAATGCGGATTTTTGCAATCCCACGAATAATCCCACCCAAAACACCCATAATTTTTCCATCTAACGCCATAACCGTTCGCTCTAATTTTACTTGGAAATAATTTAAACCAAAAATAATACAAGCAACAGCCGCCATAAGCGCAAGTGATATAAAAGCCAATTTAACACTATAATAAAATATAAGACCCCAGTTAAACACCGAGAAAGCGATTACTAAAAAATTATCAAACAAATTATCGGCAACAAAATCACGAATCGCGTCCATGCCAGAGATTCGACCAACCAAATCACCTGATGAAAACTGATTGAAAAAACTAACCGGCAATTTTAAAACGCGATCCCACAGAGCCGACCCAGCGGATATAGAAAATTTCCCAGATATCCGAAGTTTTCTATAGTTTTTTGCGAGATGAAAAGCACCCGCACCAAAGGCAGTTGCCACTAGTGCTAACATTAATTGTAATAATTCATTTCTATTCGCGCTCGGAATAATATCTGAAATTAATTTTCCTGTCGCCAATGGAACAACGACATTAAACACGCCAATAGACATCGCTAAAATAACGACAACGAACACGTCCTTTTTTAAGGCGGGCAGACAAAATTTAACAATATCCATAAAACCAAGCACTTTATTAGGAAATGCGCTATAAAAAATATAGGCGTTTGGAGATATCTGGCTAGCATTTTTTTCATCAACCAGTTGTGTTTGTTTAGTGGTTGAATCATAATAAACATAGTTTAACGTTGGCGTTGGAATCAACGCAACCGATTGAGTTCCTCCTTCCAATACACCTAATATAGGTCCCAAATCTTTTTTCCACCATCCACTTTCCAGAGAGACTTTGCGATAAAAAACATGTGACCGATAAGAAATGGCTTCAACTTTATTTTCCACGCTCTCATACTGTTCAAGCTGCGCAGGAAGATTAAACTGAATATTTAACAGCTCCCCTATTCGTTTACACGCACAAAACGTCGCATCGTCACTGATATCCATGTCAACAGTGACATTAGCCGCAGACCTAAAAAATGACGTCAATTTTTCAAGCGCTATTTTAATATAAAGCGTACGTTTCTTTTCTCTACGATAAATCTCCTTTCCCTCTTTATTTTCTTCTAATTCCATCCTATCTAAAAAAAACTTGATAAAACGAATATAATAAGGCGTAATAAGCTCTAACAATATGCCTTGCTTGGCCAGTGTTTCGGTCGCAACACTCTCTAAACGAGATTCATCCTGAGAATATATCCACTCTCCCTGGCACACCAAATAATAGCGATCCGGAGAAGCTGAAACTAATGACTCGGCATTATTTATACCCAGCTCAGTTTTATCTAAAAACCTTAACCAAACCGGCGACTGGTCATTACGTAACGACTGTTCTTTCTCGATTTTTTGACTACTACCCAACAGAATCTCTATGGCATCTTTTGGAACGGGTTTTGAGTCGCTCATGATTAGAATCTTTTGCAGCCATTCATCAACTATTTGTATTGTTAAATCAGCATATTCTTTTAGAATTTTCTTAAATTGTTCTATCGATAAGGCATAGAAATGAACGTCAATACCAGGCTTTAAAACAAATTTCCACGTTGTCGTTATACCCGATAAGTCAATAGGAAAAATAAATTGACCAGATCCAATGCGAAAAACATGATGAAGTGAACCCAACAAACCATTCTCATCATGTTTCTGCAAAAAAATATCAACTTGACCACTTTCGACAAAGTAAGCCGTATTTGAAAGATCAAAACGACATTGATCAAGATCGATTAAATCTACTTCTTTCGCAATATTATGTATGATCTCATTTAAATTTCCCATAATTCTTTAACCCGTTGTCGATATGAGTTCAGCATATATTCCTTTTGCCTGTACCAATTCATCGTGTTTACCCTGCTCAACAATTTTTCCCTTATCCAAAACGATAATTTGATCACTATCACGAATGGTACTCAGACGATGCGCAATCACCACCGTCGTACACCCTCGTCGTCTTAAATTATTATCTATCTCCATCTCCGTAATAGAATCTAATGCGCTCGTCGCCTCATCCATAACAACTATCCGCGGATTAGACACTAATGCTCTTGCAATTTCTAATCGTTGTCGCTGCCCGCCACTAAAATTAGTGCCCCCCTCTCTCACCATTGCATCATATCCTCCGGGTCTGGCCGTAATGTCAGAATGAATCAACGCATCTTTTGCAGCACTAATTATTTGCTGCTCCGAGATTGACCGATCCCACATCGTTAAGTTTTCTCTAATAGTTCCGTCAAACATAATGATATCCTGGTCAACTAATGCAAGCGAGCTGGTTAATACATCCCGAGGCCAATGATCGATTTTTTCTCCATCTAAAAATATCTCTCCAGCCCAAGGCGCGTATAATTGCATAATTAACCTAGCAATCGTTGACTTTCCAGAACCGGAGGCCCCCACAATAGCAACTCTACTGCCAGGTTGTATTTTTAATTCAAAATTCTCGACCAACGGTGGCTCTAAAAGACTATATCCAAAAGTAATATTTTTGAGTTCTAAATAACCTGAAAGCTTTCGCTCTTTTTCAATCTCTTCCTTCGAACGTGATTCGACTAATGGCAAAGGCAGTGCCTGATAGTTAAACACATCATCAAGTCGCAACATGTTGCCTTCCAGAGTTTGAAATTTTCCGATAGTATTGACCAGTAAGTTTACTGGAGAAAGAAAACTGCCCATCAATGCCTGAAAAGCAACCAATGTTCCGATCGTGATATGCCCATTAATCACAAAAAAACCACCAATACCCAGTATAAGCGCAACACTCAAAGATTGTAATAATACAGGCAGGTTCGTTAACGCTGCTGTTTTCGATTGCAGATATTGCGCAATATTTAATATTCTAGATTGCCCACCAATAATAGTTGAAAACAAATCATTCTCTCTTCCAGAGGCTTTAATAGTTTCCATAACAAACAATCCTGCAAACATCGACCCAAAAAATTTCCCCTGCTGTACCGACAACTCTCGGCTCTTATTTTTTCTAATGGTCGAAATAAAACGCATGACAACTATATTAGTAACTGCAATCAAAACAACAACGCCTGTCAATGAAATGTTCAAGTAAAGCATTAATATTAAATAAAAAGAAGCCATTATGCTGTTAATAATAACTTCTGTAAAATCACTCGAAATCACGTTAGCAATTTCATTATTAAGGGAAATTCGATTTGAAATATCACCCGCTAATCGTTGTGAGAAAAAAGTCATGGGTAATTTTAAAACATGCCAAAGAAACTTACCCGATTCCTTGATGGCAAGCGTTAATTTTAACTTGATCAAATAATATTGCCGCAACCAAGAAAGCAACATCTGAATAACTAAAGTCACACCCATACCAATCAGCAATGGAGATAACCAAGAATGGAGCTTCAAAATTAAAAACTTATCCACAAATACCTTTGAAAAAATAGGCGCCAACATCCCCGGAATAACTAGCGCTATGCCTACTAAAATAAGATAAAATACAGACGGCATTATTCCTTCAGAACGATTAATAAGACTTTTAGAAATACCGGGGGGACTGCCACCGGGATGAAAATCTTTTCCTGGCGTAAACTGCAATACGATACCGGTAAAAGAGGTATTAAATTCTTCAAAAGAAACAACGCGCGGGCCTGAATCAGGATCATTAAGATAAACTTTGTTTTTTTCAATTCCTTCAACAACTAAAAAATGATTGAAGTTCCAAAAAATAACGTAGGGCGGCTTAATCTTCTTTAACCCCTCAAGCTCGTGTCGCTCCGCGAGCACATCAAATCCATATTTCTGAGCGGCTTTAACCATGTTGATTGCTTTGCTACCATCACGAGACACACCACATTCAACTCTCAATTTTTCTAAAGGCATAAAGAGTTTATAGTAACTCATGATGATACCTAAACTCGCGGCACCGCATTCTAACGCCTCCATTTGAATAACGGTCGGCGTTGTAACTCGTTTTACAACGAAATCAAATTCTTTTAATTCTTTAGGTTCTAATTCTTCAGGTTCTTGGGTTGTCATAATTTTTTACCCGCCTAATGCTTTCTTAAAAACAGGAATAACCAAACTAATGGGTCTCTGCTCTTTAATAGTGATAAAGGCATTGCAAAATGTTCCACTATTTATTTTTATAGGAGGTCCCTTGGACGATGTCCATTCATAACCACTTTTGATTGCAGAATTTGGTTTTAAATCAGCCTCAACAGCAATAGGTGCACCCGATGCAGACATTTGTTGCACCAGCTTTTCATCTCCCAACACCTTAAGCATATTTTGACGAGTGGCTGGAAAAACCGAAACGCTTTTTACCACGCCCCTCATCATGCCATATTCCTCTGGCTGAACGGTAGATGGAGAAATTAATAAACTCATCCCCGGCTCAATTTTCTTGCCCTCTAATGCTGGAACATAAATAACGGCTTCTAACTCACTCACATTCTTACCCGACAGCTCAATACTCGCGAGCGGATCCCCTACATTAACAATACTATCGTAATTCACATCCACAGATAAGACTCTTCCCGTGTAAGGACTCAAAATATTATGCGCCTCTTCATATTGATTCAACAAAATCTCCAGCTTATCTTCCATCGTTTTCAAGGCTTGGGAGGCGGACAAATCCTCAATATCTAAGTCTTTTATCTGTTTTTCTGTACTGACCATTTGATTCTCAATTTCAAAAACACTCTGTTGAGTTACTAACCCATCTTTTAATAATTCCATTTTATTTTTTTTTGTTTTTTCTAACGTCTCTAAGTTTTTTTGTAAATTAATGAGCGTCTGTTTGCGAAGCTCGGCTTTTTTAAGCGCCGCATCCTGTTCTTGTTGCAACTGTTGTCGTTGGAAATAAATATCCTGCAAGAGACTCCCTCTTTCAACTCTGAATAGGGTGTCGCCCAATCTAACAAAATCGCCTTCATCTATTGAAACATCGGTTATTTTGCCGCTCACGCCGGAGCTAACGATATTAACCCCGCCCGTTTTCATTAGCATACAGGGGCCTAAAACCTTGGTGGCAACAGATCCAAAAATACTCCAAAAAATACCTATTCCTATAATCACTAATAAAACGAGCAAGACGATCCAACCTTTTGGATCGATTACTTCCACGA
Organism: Gammaproteobacteria bacterium RIFCSPHIGHO2_02_FULL_42_13; assembly: GCA_001801405.1. GTDB lineage: Bacteria > Pseudomonadota > Gammaproteobacteria > UBA12402 > UBA12402 > O2-02-FULL-42-9. Next base: position 13,747 of record MGXQ01000067.1, read on the forward strand.
TCTGATCTAATCTATCCGGAGAAGATAATTTATTCATGGCCGTCTTTCGAAAAACAACTGACATTCCATATCTCCTATAGTTACATAATACTCTTAATGGAAACCCTATATACCCCTTGATCTGGCGTAATCAAAAACCCTGAATTAAAAGCAAACTTTGCCAAGAATTTTGAATAATCAGCCTGATTACTGATACGACTAAGCTCTGCATTTCTTAAATCATTTTCAGTATTAATAACATCAATCAATGTTGAGACACCCAGATTGGCTTTTTTCGTTTCATTTTTAACAGTAGCATCATAGTCATCAACCGAGAGTAATGATGCCTCCAATTGCGACACTGACGTCTGTAAACCAGAAGAAGATAACATAATATCAAGACGCATTTCTCTTATTAAATCCCATAAATCGATTTTGCTTTTCTCAAGTTGAGCAATAGTATCTTTCAATGCGCCCGTCGTTGCATTATTACCAAAATAAAATTTATACGTAATTTCTGCTCCTGCCTTTGGACCACTCAAATCTTTTTCATCCAACGCCTGATAAACTTTTTCTCCCTCGTGCAAACTCGCATAGCCTGCTGTTACATCCAGATTCAATGTATCTTTTTTATCATTACTTGCTTTTTCAAGCTTGAGTTTATTGGCCGCCACAGTATTTTCTTGTGCTAACAAATCCTGCCTGTGCGTTAATGAGTATGATATATAATGTGAAACGTTAGCGTATTTCGTGATTTTTTCTTTATCAACCGGTGGAAAGGACGAAATAGCATTCGGGAGTTGACTGTCAGACAATGCGTTAATTCCAATACTCGAAGCAAGCGCCTCCTTTGCCGCAATCAAACTCTCTTCCGCATTAATTCTAGATGCTTTTTTTGAATAATAGTTTGCAGAAACAAGTTTTAGATTAGCAGCTGGCATTTCATCCGCTGCAATTAGTTTTTTAGTATTAATCAGCAACTGCTCTGCACGTGCTTCTGAGTCTTTATAAATTTCTAAATTTTCACTCGCCACTTTACAATCCCAATAGGCTAAAATCGTACCTAATGCATTTTTTGACATTTCATAGACCAACTTGTCCTTCGATGACTGATAAGTGAACTGTGCTGCTCGCAAGTCATATGAGGCATCACGTCCTTTAAGAAAAGGAATAGTCACTTTAAAACTTAAATCCGCATTATTTTGAGGTTCTACACCCGTGACGTTTCGGATTGTAGACTCGGCATGTGTGAGCGTTAAACTAGGTGCTACAATAATGCCATTTTCAAATGTTTCCGATACCGCCGCATCGTAGCCATAATCCGTCTGGCGATTGATAGTCAACCCATAAAGCGTATCTTGTGATGCTAATAAAGGCGATTCTGTATGGTCATAATTCGCTGACGTAGTAAAGCTAGGATCAAATGCACCTTGCTCTTTTTGCAAAAGTCCCTGCTTTGAATAAACGGTTTGTTTTTGAAGTTTGATCGATGGATTATGTTGTAACGTTTGATAAAGCGCCGCAGATAAAGTAAGCGTATAGGAGGCAAAAGAAGCTCCTGTCAACAGACAAAGACTAGTGATGTAGATTCCTGCTAATCCAACCCTCATGTTACTCATCCTTAACCAACATGCTCACCATCTGTACAAGATGCTCGGCAGGAGAACCTGGGGCAATCTAAAAAGAAGCATTACATATTTTCTCTTAGACACCCCAGATCACTCCTCACTTCATCCACAGGCGACGAAGCTTTCTTTACACCACGTACACAATCGCAGAAATAACATCACTAGCCATATATCCATCACCCCCACTCGCGCAAGCCCCCCAGAATGCACCGGCGGATCCAGATCCACCACTAATCTGGGTTAACATGTCTGATGATAACTTGTTAGTTGATTCTATTTCGGCCGTGAACTGATCGATCGTCACGCCTTTACTTGCTAAAAACGCTTTTCGATCTTTCGATGCCTTAAATTTCTTAAGAAATGTAGGATCTTTTAACAAACTTGATACTTTACTCATATTGTCTTCTTCCTTAAATAAATATAAAAAATGTCATCGGCTGACTATTATTGCATAATACCTCGCCTCGAATTTAAGTATAGGCGCCCCATCTGTTTTTATCAACCCGTAAAATAAAAATCCCCGCTGCAAGCAGACGGGGATTTTTATTATTGATCGCCTGCGCGAAGTAAATTCGCGCAAACGGCGACTAAAGGGGAGATTCGCCTCTCCCCTTTAGAAACTCCATGCGTAAAGTGCTCGCGGCAAGCCGCGAGGTATTTGCTTCGCAATCTAAAGTATTACATATTTTCTCTTTAGACACCCCAGATCGCTCCTAACTTCATCCTCAAGCGACGAAGCTTCCTTTTATACCAGGTAAACAGCGGCAGTCACTATATAACTATAAAACTGACCCCCGCAATCCCCAAACACTGTTTCGCCGAGTGTTCCACCACTAATCTGGGTTAACATGTCTGGTGATAGCTTGTTAGTTGATTCTATTTCGACCGTGAACTGATCGATCGTCACGCCTTTACTTGCTAAAAACGCTTTTGCATCTTTCGATGCCTTAAGTTTCTTGAGAAATGTAGGATCTTTTAACAAACTTGATACTTTACTCATATTGTCTTCTTCCTTAAATAAATATAGAAAATGTCCTCGGCGGACTACCACTTGCATAATCCCCCTCGAATTAAGTGTAGACAACCTCTCTGTTGTTATCAACCCATAAAAAAATCTGATAAAACATAAAAAAAATCATATCGATCTTAACACCTTGATAACACTCACCATCAGCGCATTCTCTTACAAAAGAAATAGTCAATTATTGGCATATTTATCGGTTATTTCGTACAAATCTTAAGGACGCGAGCTCAGAAAATATTATTCTGGCGGAAACAAAACATCCCATACATCAGGCTTTTTTAGTTTAAAACTATACAACCTATCTAAACACCATTCAACCCGATCACATAACGCTTGACAATAATCTGATAAGTCATTTTTACTATAACCCGCCCCATCCCACGCCGATTTATAACAGGACTTGCAAAATGCAGAAGCCCAACAGTTTAAACATTTATCTTTTAACACATCTTGCCAACCATCAATAATTTTTTTGATCTTATTAAAGTCATATCCTTGACTAACATCGCCTATTTTCATGGATTCACAGCGTTCACAAATCGACAGTGTCCCATCTACATTCAAAAGAACAACACTACCAGGCACGCAAGATACAAAAGGTCGAAATCCATCTTCATTCACCGGCTTGCACATAGCAATAAATGCTTTTCCTGTTTCACACCAATCCTTAAGCAGAGGCTCTTTTAAGATATCTGCCCTGGCTTGACAGGTAACCAATTTAGCCATTGCCCATTCATCAATTTTTCGTCGTTCCGCTTCGCGCGTCGTTCCATGCTCCCGATAGATAGTATCGTAATAATCAGCCGCTAGTCGAAAGGTATTCTGCGCAACAGGAGGAAGCTGAGATTTAAAAAAATCATTAATATCATCACAATCAATAGGCGGTGCCAACACACTATTAACTGCTACATGCGATTGATAATACGCAGGGTAATCATGATGTAGTTTTAATAAATTATTATAAACAATATCAAAAACACCCTGTTTATTTGAAAATGAACGATATCGATCATTTATCTGCTTGGATCCGTCAATACTCACGAAAATAGTAATCTCATTTTTCACTAAAAAAGCCGCAATTTCATCGTTAAATACAGTAAGATTCGTCGTTGTTAACATTCTATCAGAACATTCTGGAAGCTCCTCTTTGACTCTACCAACAATATACTTCATTAAATCAAAGTTAAGCATCGGTTCACCACCATAAAATGCAATGGCGGGCTTTGTGCCCGCATATTTTTTAAGAAATGCAATCCCCTGCTCTGCCATCGATTTTGAAAGCACTTGATGGCTTCGTACCCTGTTTTTAAGAGTTTCCTCCCCGCCGCTATACGGACAATAAGCACACCGTAGATTACAGTCTTCGGTCAGATTAAATATGAATTTATTACATTTTACCGCTTTTATTTCTTCTAAGCTGGGAACCGCATAACCCGCCAAGGATTTCTCCGAAAAAACCTCCTCACACAGGCGAAACATCGTTTCGCTTAAGTTTTTCCCTCCCAAAAAATAATCGATAAAGGCCGCGTTCTGACTCAATAACATCTTTCCTGTTTTTCCGTCATAAACAAAATCATCCCCAATAAATTTTGTTAGCATATCAAATTCATGCCTCTTTAAAAAAATACAACGCACTCACTTTTTATACTACCAAGATACTCAAAAGCATTGCAAGCAGAGAACTCAAAATCTACACCTTGAAAATCTGATCATGTGCTGCTACACTAAAAATGTTGTTATTAATTTAAGGAAAAATGAACATGGATGCACATAAACTTAACCAACAACTCGAACAAGATCTTGCCCTAGAACTAAAAAAATCAAAAATAGGCACATCACCCTCAAAATCAGAACGATTCCAAAGAGCCATGGAAATTGCCAAGGAATTTGTGCTTGCGCATCGACATGAATATGCGTTAGTCAGAAATGCGGGATTGCTACAAGACATTTCTCCCGAACAACTAAAAGAAATTGTCGGCGGCATTGGCAACATCTCGATTGCTGCTGCTGCACTCAGTTCGTCGGTCTATTTGCTCGGCAAATCTGAAAACTGGTGGTGAGTACGTAGGTTGGGCCGTAAGGCCCAACAAATTATGTGCACCAAGCAAGATCGATCACTTGATCAAACTCTGCTGCGCTCAAGTAATTTAATTTAATACATGCCTCGCGCAAACTTAAATCATTTTTCTGTGCGTATTGCGCTAATTTCGCCGCCTTATCATAACCTATATGTGGCACTAAAGCCGTCGCTAACATTAACGATTGCTCGACATAATATTTCAATTGTGTTTCATTCGCCTTTAAATCTTTAACGACATGCTCGGCAAAACTTTCACACGCATCCGACAACAATCGAATCGCGCGTAACATATTAAAAATAATAATCGGCTTAAATACATTTAATTCCAATTCGCCATTCGCCGCCGCCCATGCAATCGTCGCATCACAGCCAATCACTTCGGCGCATACCATGCGCATCACTTCGCATTGCGATGGATTGATTTTGCCCGGCATGATTGATGAACCCGGTTCGTTTTCTGGCAACAATAATTCGCCCAAACCACAGCGCGGCCCGGAACCTAGCCAACGCAAATCATTCGCAATTTTAGTTAATGATATCGCCAACACTTTTAACACACCGCTCACCGATGCAAACACATCATGTGCCGCCATCAAGGCAAACTTGTTTTTAGCCACAACAAAGGGGAAATGGGTTGCCTGTTTGATTTCTTTTACAGCTAATTTAGCAAAATCAGGATGCGCATTCATGCCAGTCCCCACGGCAGTTCCACCCATCGGCAAGGCATATAACTCTTTCGAACAAGCGTTAATTCGCGCAATATTATCATCCAATTGTGCCACATAACCTGAAAACTCTTGTCCCAACGTCATCGGCACTGCATCTTGTAAATGCGTTCGCCCAACTTTAATGATTTTATCAAATGCTTTTTGTTTTTTCGCTAACGCATCGCGCAATGTTTTCACTGCCGGCAACAAATTACCTGCCAATAATATCGTCGTCGAAATATGCATGGCCGTCGGGAACATATCATTCGTCGATTGCGATAAATTCACATGATCATTCGGATGAATCGGATCCTTACTGCCTTTATGTCCGCCCGCCAGTTCAATCGCACGATTCGCAATCACTTCATTCATATTCATATTGGTTTGCGTACCACTGCCAGATTGAAAGAGCTTCAAAGGAAAATGCGACAACAGTTTGCCGAGCATGACTTCATCAGCCGCTTTTATAATCCATTTTGCTTTTTGCGATGGCAACAAACCTAATTCACCATTCGCAACAGCCGCCGATCGTTTAATCAAACCTAACGCCCAAATCATTTCAAGCGGCATGGCATCAAAGCCCACATCAAAATGCATCAGCGCCCGCTGCGTTTGCGCGCCCCAATATCTATCATCGGGCACGGAAATTGCACCGAATATATCTGTTTCTTGGCGGGATTTTGTCATAATATCATCCCCACGTTAGCTCCTCCGTCATGTCGAAATGACGATTCCTTTAAGATTAACCCATACTCTTGCTCACCAACTCATACACATTCTTCGATAGTTTATCCACCAATAAAATACGCTCTAATTCCGCGCGCATCAATTTTTGTCGTTTGCCATCATAACGTTTCCAATTGGACAACGGCGCCAAAATACGCGCGGACATATGGGGGTTTAATTTATCTAAACGAATAATCTGATTGGCCAATAATTCATATCCTTCACCTGAAATATCATGAAAGCGAACCGGATTAAATCGCGAGAAATTCACCAATAACGAACGTGTACGGTTGGGATTTTTAATATTAAATGCAGGATGTTCCAATAATTTTTGAACGCGCGACAACGTATCTTTGGCCGTTGACAATGCTTGCACGCGCAACCATTTGTCAATCATCAATGGATCCTCATGATACCTATCATAAAACCGATCTAAAACAGCTGTTTTTTCTGAACATTCAGAATTAACCAACGCCGTCAATGCCGCAAATCGATCGGTCATATTATCGGCTGTGTCAAATTGCTGAACACATAATTTGATAACATCCGCCTCATCCAAACGCATTAAATATTGCAAACTCATATTTTTTAAACTGCGTGTGCCCACAGCGGTAATCGTATATTCATACGGCTTTTTCTCCGCATTGTATAGTTGCATCAACAATGATTTTAATTTTTCTGCCAATGTCGTCATCATAAATTCACGTGCTGCAAAAATCGAATCCGGATCGACGATATCCATACATTCCGCCAAAAATGTCTCGGTCGGCAATTGCATCATTTGCGCGACGAGCGCCGCTTCAATGCCACTTTCTAATACTGATTTAAATGAAGAAACAAACGCCGCTGATAATTCTAACGGCTTTTTGTTTTGAATCTTTTTGATTAAATCGAGCATCAAACGCACCGCATAACGCTGCCCTGCCTCCCAACGACCAAACGCATCGCTGTCATGCGCCATGATAAAAGCTAAATTTTCATTGCTATAATCATAATCCAACTTAACCGGCGCAGAAAAACCACGCAGCAATGAAGGAATGGGTTTTTCAGGCATATCCGTAAAAACAAAACTCTCCGTTTTTTCGCGCAGCGATAATACATGCGTTAATGACGATTCTTCATCTGAGCCCTTCAGCATCAAGGGAATATCATGACCTTCTTTCGTCAACAACCCAACTGCCAAGGGTATATGCATCGGTTTTTTATTCGATTGATTCGGCGTATCCGGACAATGTTGCGTGACGCGCAAGATATATTCTTTTGCAACCGCATCATATTCATCTTCAA
>MGXQ01000068.1 GCA_001801405.1 Gammaproteobacteria bacterium RIFCSPHIGHO2_02_FULL_42_13
CAATCTGATTTTAAAATTACATTTGAAACGTTGGTTTTGGATGCAGAGCTTTTCAGGTTCGCTATCTTATCTACGTCTACCCATCGCTTTTTCATAACTTCAGGCATTATGCGTTCTAATAATTCAGGATCCTGGGTTTCTCGTAAAATATGAGGATAAATATACTCGGAATACCATGGTTTTTGCTTCAGGCTGTACCTAAGCCTATCGATCGCGATGCCTTTCTCGCTTTCGTTCAGGTATTTCCATGCGGACAGGCTCGAATACCCGACCGCGTAGGCGGTATTGAAGCCGTTCGGATCGTCCTCAATCGCCTTTTTAAAATTAGCGAAGGCTCTTCTAATCAATCCCATGCTTGAGGGATCTTCCAAAAAAATAGCAAGATTTATCTGTCCCTGTTTCGTAAAATATTCGGCGCATCTTGGATTTAGCCCGGACGCGCGCCCGTAATATTCTTCCGCCTTATTTAACAGCGGGATATTATTATCCTTATAGCCGCTCTGACTGAATAAGAATTCTCCGAGCCTTGCGGGGTATCGCGAATCATAGGGATCGATCTTTATGACCTCCCCCAGCCTCTTCTCGGCGTCTTTCCACATATAGCCGGCAATGAGTCTTTCCGCGGCGTCAAACCGCGCCTCCGCAATAAACGGCGCGATTATTATAATGGCCAGACATGCAAACGAGATTATTAAGAAGATATTGATGAGAGTTTTCGTCATATGGTTATCTTACCAGATATATCCCACTTGCGCTATAATTCTCTCAAATGCTGCTCGGGAAATTCGATTGGGGCGTATCCCCCCACCACCCTCAAGAAATTAGACGTAGAAGCATTGCTGTCCAAATGATGCTGTTTCCCCCTCATCTTTTTCCTCTCCCCCGAAGGGGAGAGGGCAGGGTGAGGGGGAGATAAGGGGCAGCTTTTGAAAACAAGGCCATATTTTTTTATAGATAATAGGCGGGATAAAAGAGGACATCGGTTTTGCCTGATCTGGCTGCGCCAAAATAATTCTTTGTCAGCACGACCGCCCGCTCCGGGCTGAATGAACTGATAAAACTTGCGAGGCTCTTTGAGATCTTTCCGAACGAAAATTCGGAATATTTGATCTCGATGGATATGATCCGATCGCCCTTGTGCGCCACAAAATCGACCTCGGCGCCGGCTTTCGTCCTCCAAAAATTTATCTTGTTCTCCCCCTCGCATAATTGGTTAAGCCGGACAAAGCAGGTATTCTCGACTATAGCCCCGGCGTCAGGCCGTTTTTCGGGCGGGGTCATGTTATCCATAAGGTTGTTCCTGAAACCTATGTCAAGAAAATATATCTTAGGATTCTTGGATAATTCCTTCTGCCTGTTCTTGAAGAACGGCCTCACCTCTTTGCATATAAAAGTCTCATATAGGACATTAAGATGCTTTTTTAGATTGCGGTAATCAAGTTCTGCCGTTTTGCCTAAATTCTGGAAGACCACGATCCCGCCTGTCTGTGCTGCCAGATACTGGGAAAGCAAAAAAAGGTTCCTTTCGGTCGCGAGTTCCAAAAGCGTCTTGATATCTTTCAAAATATAGTTATTATAAATGTCCGAGAGCAATTTTTTACGCTCCGTATCGGTCCCCGCCAGACAGACTGCCGGGTATCCTCCCCACACGCAATACCTATCATACTCCGCCTTAAACTCGGGAAAATACATGTCCTCGCCGTTTGGCGTTTCCGGCTCTTTTCCGTCAAATAACCAACCCAATAACTCATGGTTGCGTTGACCGTAAACCTTTTCAAGCCTCTCGTCACGGGCTCTCAGGCATTCCCCAAAATTAAACGGATAGAGAGAAAAAGTCAATATCCTCCCGACCATATACTTCCCCACCCGCGCCTTTATATCCAGCGAGGACGAGCCTGTAATAAAGACCTTTATGTTTTTTACGGTATCGTAAATGAGCTTAAGTTTTTGCCCGCCCTCCTCAACATATTGAAACTCATCAATAAACAAATAAAATTTCCCGCCGTCCTTTTCGGGCATATAGGACCGCACAAAAGCAATGGTATCCTTTTCAAACTCAAGGATAAGCTTTCTATCCTCAAAAGTAATATATTTTATATGATCCATGCCTATTTTTAGATCCGTGGACAGATAGTCCGAGATAATGCCGAATAATGTGGTCTTACCGGACTGCCTTGGCCCGATAATAGAAATGAACTCTTCTCTCTTAAGAAAAGGGATTATTTTGTCTATGATATCTCTTTTTATTGTCATTTTATCCTTACCATTATTGCTTCTATTACATTATTAGTATAGCTGACAATTCCGGAATGTCAAGGCGAAAAATCATTACTTGCGGGATTTTTGTTCTTCTGTCATCGGCTTTGCGGCTATTATTACACAGCTCCTATAATCTGGAACAATTCCTTCCACGGAAGAATTGAAATATCATCAACAACTCTTCGTCTGGGAGCAAGAGAGGCGCAATACAGTTCAGCATCAGGGCATATTTCCGCGAAAGACTTCAGCCCGCGCAAAGAACCCGTGTTCGGGTTATCAGTTGCTTTGATCTCAACGGCTATAGTTCTGCCTTTCGGAGTCTCTATAATAAGGTCGACTTCCGCTTGGTTTGAACTTCCATAGAAGGAAAACTTATAATCCAATTCTTTATAATCCGTGAGACGTAATATTTCGATAATGATGAAATGTTCAAAAGCCCTGCCATAGCATGAGGTCTTCTTTTCTAGGGGAACAGCGATCTTTTTCGTAAGAGCGCGGTGGACGCCTGTGTCAAAGAAATAGAATTTTGGGTGCTTCACCAGCCGCTTTCGCGCGGATCTTGCGTATGGAAGCAATAAAAAGCCTATCAAGGTATCTTCCAAGATCTGAAAATACTCCTTCACTGTATGGTAACTCGTCCCGATCTCACGCGCTATATTCGAATAATTAATGACATTCCCGTTCTCATCGCCGGCTAAAGTAAGAAACCGTAGAAATCCACCGAGGTTACGGACAAGCGCCTCTTCTTGTATCTCCTCTTTAAGGTATGTTTCTACATAAGCTTTTAAAGTATGTTTAGCGTCATCAATGCCACCTGATAAATAGACGCTTGGCATGGTCCCAAGATCGAGAGCTCTGTCCAAAGAAAACCCCGCGCCCAACTCAATGTGCGTTAGCGGATATAGCGAATAATTCCATGCCCTCCCGGCGAGCAGGTTTGATTTGGCCCGTTTCAGTTTCCGAGCAGACGAACCACTCATCACAAAGAAAGGAGCGTCTTTCTCCTCCATGATAGCATGCACTTCGTTAAGTAACTGCGGCACACGCTGTATCTCGTCAACAATTATATGGGTCTGGCGGCGATCTCTTGAAAGCACTTCCTCCCTAAAAATAGCGCTATTTGCGAATAACCGGATGAATTCTTCGGATTTTAGCAAGTCATAATAAAGCGTGGAGTTTGAAGGAAAGAAGGCTTTTAGGAGAGTGCTCTTTCCTGTCTGTCGCGGGCCAAACAGAAAGAAACTATGCTTTTTTGGGAGTTTAATCATTCTATCTATCATGCTTCTAATTTACATGGTAAAATAGAGTTTGTCAAGAGCAAATAAAATTTATTATTTGCAGATGGTCCAGAAATCCCCCGCTAATGTCTCCATGTAATAATATTTTAGCGTAAATAAGTATAATCCGTTTGTCATCCTGAGCCCACGTTCGCTTCGCTCAGTGTAAACTCCGGGGCGAAGGATCTAAAGGATTAGATTCTTCTCCCGCCACGACTCATAATAGGCGCGGGGCGGGATCAGAATGACGGACGGGCGCTTCTTTACGCTAACATATTACATAAACGGCGCTATTATTACAACGGCCAGATATGTAAACGAGATTATTAACCAGATATATTCCGTTTATGCTATAATTCTCTTGAAATGCTGCGGAAAATAGCTATAGTGACAATAGTTTCCATAGCCTTGCTTTCTCCTAAGGCGTATCCGGAGAAGAGCGGCGCCGACACGGATTGGTATCCATTCGTCCTATCGGAAAATCTCGATCAAAATTCCCCTGCCAACATCGGTAAGTTAGTCCTAGACCCCCCTGCCGGAAAGCACGGCTTCGTTAAGGTAAAAGACGGCCATTTTTATTTCGAGGACGGAGCGAGGGCCAAGTTCTGGGGAACAAACTTGTGCTTCTCCGCGTGCTTCCCTTCAAAAAAACAGGCCAAGATGATGGCCGAGCGCCTCGCCTTTTTTGGATTCAATGCCGTGCGGCTGCATCACATGGATTTCTTCTTTGAACCGAATGGAATATTTTCGGATATCCGCTCTGGTTGGAAAGACCCTCAGAGAAAAAAGACAGGCGTTTTAAACCCAATTCAGCTTGACAGGCTCGATTACCTTATCTATCAATTAAAACTTCGCGGCATCTATATAGATATGAATCTACTTGTAGCCAGGCATTTCACAAAGGCAGACGGTGTTGTTGGCGCAGAAAAATTGGGAATGGCCGCCAAGCCGGTATCGATGTTCGACTCAAGGCTGATAGCCCTTCAAAAGCAATACGCCAAGGACCTGTTCACCCATTACAATCCTTATACGAAATCCCGCTATTGCGATGACCCGGCCATTGCTCTGGCGGAAATAACCAACGAAAACTCGATATTCGACTATTGGAAGTGGAATAGGCTTAACGGTTCTTTATCAGGTTTTAAAAAAGACTCTATCCCATATTATTACACAAAAAAACTTGATACAAAATGGAACGACTGGCTCAAGAAAAAATACGGCGTTGTCGACAGGGCAAAGGAAGCCCGCCCAATATATAAATTAAGGGCGCTATATCCGCCGGATAGAATAAAAGATATTGAAGCGTTTTATACAAATTTAGAGAAAGAATATTTTGACGGGATGACGTCTTTCTTGAAAAAGGACGTCGGTGTAAAAATTCCAATTACAGGCATAGGAGGCTCGCCGACCGATAGAGATATTGATGCCCAGGAAAGCTGTGATTTTATAGACAAGCATGCCTATTGGGACCATCCCGGCTTCCCTAATTCGGGATGGGACCGAGATGATTTTAGAATAACTAATAAATCTATGCTGGAAGATGCGGGATTAGGCATGGCACATGTCTTTAAAAAAATTTCTCTGTCGGGTAAGCCTCGCACCCTGACAGAGTGGAATCATTGCTATCCTAATCAATACGCCTATGAAGCTCCGGCGTTAATGGCATACGAAGCTGTAAAAAGCGGCTGGGACGGTCTCTTCCAATTCGCGTTCAAACACATGTTTCCCGACCCTTATAAACCCGACAACATTGACAGCTACTTCGACATAATAGCAAATCCACAGCAATTGATACTCATGTCTGTAGGAGCCATTATTTTTATTAAATCGGATGAGTTGAAAGGCTCTATAGAGCCAGGCGTTCTGAAGATACATTATCCGCTGCTTACCGGTGCTGTCGGATTCATTAAAAATAAGCCGCTTTCCTTTGACGGTATTAAAATAACTTCTGACCAGGATGGCGTCGTTTTTCTGTATTCCACGGATAATAGGCCTATAGACCGATCGGATAGGGTAGTTCTTGCTATGCTTGGCGGGGTAAAAAATCAAAGCAGCGGCTGGAAGAATGGGAAATTCGATTGGGGCGCATCCCCCGCCAGCCTCAAGAAATTAAACGTAGCAGTTAGATTGGGTTTCGGCAAAAAATTTAAGATCTACGAACTTGGCCCGGATGGAAAACGCGGCAAAGAGATAGTGGCAACCTTTGAAAACAAGGCCATATTTTTTTCAACTAAAAGTTCTTGTTCACCCTGGTTTGAAATTATCGCTGAGTAATCGTTTTTCTAAAACGGTAGAATAAAAGGTATATAAAAAATCCCGCACCATCCACAATATACCTCTTAAACATACGCCGCGGATCAATAAAAATCCTCCACAGCCATTCCAAGTGTATGGTCCGCATAAATTTCGGAGCTCGCTTTATCCTGCCTGAGAGATAGTCAAGAAGAGCCCCTACCCCAAGGCATAGCTTTGGGTTTAATCTGTCCCTATTCTTGACTATCCACTTTTCCTGCAGCGGCACTCCCAGCGCGACAAAAAGCATCTCTGCGCCGGACCCATTGATTTTGTCGATGACATGGTCGTCGTTATTAAAATAACCGCTACTTGTGCCCGTTATCTTTATGGCGGGTATTTTTTTACTGATATTCTCGGCCGCCTTTTCCGCTATCCCTTCACAGCCGCCAAGAAAAAAAAGCTTTAGACCTTCCGCGGCGGCCTTCTCCATCAATACGGGAGACAGATCCGTCCCGTTGCAATTATCCCGCATCCTTCCGCCGAATAATATGGTTGCCAATTTCAATCCGATGCCATCCGGTAATACCAATGAGGCGTGTTTTAAGGACTCAAGATATTCTTTATCGCTCTGCGCCTTATTCAGACAGTCTATGCTGAGAAAAAAGATACTCCCCTTATCCTGTCCTCTCGCCAGCTCAAGCGCTCGTTCGACCGCGATATCGAGCGTCAGATTATCGTATCTTACATTAAGTATTTCCATATTAACTTATCACCGGCTGATCATCTTTTTTTCATTCAGGAAAATACCTTTGATGAAACCGATCGTCCAAAATGCCAGACCTATTAAAAACATCGGTAATGACAAAATGAATTGCGCTATAAAGCGCGGGTTGCTTTTTAATATCCTCGAGGTGATCCTATATAATTTTATCGATAAGAATCCCGGCAGGAATAGCAAAGGCCACAGCCCCTTATAATAAAAAACATGCTTTTCGTGCAGGCGCCTGTATATGATTATGTATTTTCCCAACAGCATCTGGTTCTTAAGAAAACTTTCGATATCTTCTTTGAATATGTGATAGACTTTTATGTCCGGGACAAACCATACCGGCGCCGTCTTGTTTACCGCAAGGCAGAACATGACGTCTTCAGCCGCGCGTATCGCGGGGAATCCGCCGAACCTTTCGAATAGTTTTCGGTCGCAGAACATGGCAGCCGAGGGAACGAATTCTTTTATTCTTGCCTTCCCGGAGTTCATATACTCGTTATATTGAAGGAAGAACTGCGCCAGGGCAATAATTTTGTTTGTTTGAAAATCCGGCACGGATATGGAGCCTCCTCCTATCATACAACCATTGTCATAAGCTTTTATTATGTTTTCAATCCATGCGGGAGCAGGATAGGCGTCGGAATCTATGAAAACCAATATATCCGCTCTTGAATTTTTGACGCCTATGTTTCTCGCAGCCCCCGGGCCAGCCAAGGCCTTGATGATCCTTATTTTTTCTGATTGATACTTTGACAGGAGTTCGAGGGTTTTGCCGTCATTTGAAGAATCTACTATGATTATCTCTTTTATAAAACCACCCGTTTGCCGCAATAGGCCTTTCAGCGTATATTCTATCGTCTTAAACGAATTATATGACGGTATGACAACGGAAACTGATCTCCTCATGTTGTAACGGCCTCTTTCAAATTAAGGAGGTTCAGGTGATACGTGAAAGCCCAGAAGTGACGCAATACCTTTCTTGCATCCCTATCCTTTGCCAGATAAAGCGGTATGGTTAGGCTACGCAAGGCGAAACCCGTCAGATTCAGGCAGTATAATAAAAATGTCTGAAAAATACCGTAGTGCTTACGAAAGAAATAAAGCTGCGTCATGTAATAATTATCAACACGTCTCCGGCTGGAAGACGCCGAGCTGGCGCCTTCCAAATGCACGATAGAAGCATCCGGAAAATAAAGCATCTTGAACCCGGCCCGCGCGGCGCGCAGGCACAGGTCTGCCTCGTCGAAATAAAGGAAGAAGCGTTCATCGAACAGCCCGATTTTTTCTATAACGGCTTTCCTGATCATGAGGCAGGCCCCGCATATCTGCCCAACCCATTGCTCTCTATCATAATCGAAATTGGCGCCGAAATATGAGTTCATGACACGGCTGCGGGGAAACATC
>MGXQ01000069.1:0-16762 GCA_001801405.1 Gammaproteobacteria bacterium RIFCSPHIGHO2_02_FULL_42_13
CTTTACCTCCATGTCCCGGATCAATAACAATAACAGCATCATGAAACTCTTCGCGACGTGCTTGAATCGCCGGCTGTGCTTGTGGAGATTCAAACGGCATCAAATCAATTGTTAAACGATAGTGATTCGTTCGCCGCATTTGACGCATAAATGTTTTTGGGGTCACCGGATTTTTTAACTCAAATACAAAGCGCACCGTATCACCATCTCGAGACATGCGAACCGACTTAATATCCGTATTTGTTAAATATAATTGCTTTATTGAAATGCCGGAATGGGTATTAAAAAGGTCTACCACAACACGATCGGGCTGAGTTAATAGCGATGAATGATATTGAACATTTCCATCTAATGCAAAAACGATACGCGTGCAATGATGAATCAATTGAAACCGTAACGATAATAATTGCGTCGACTTTGAAAAGGCAAACAAAGGAAAAAACAACAACACGAGAAAAATATTTTTATAATTACTTAATTTCACCAAACAATCCTTGATTAAAGTTGATTTAAAATTGTCGAGCCGCTCTCATGCCCTGCAATACCAGTTATTTTTCGACCCTCATCTTGATGCGCGAAAATAAACGTCAGATCGGGCGGAATTAAATATCTCCCTCCCTGCTCTGGCCATTCCACTAAAAAAACACCTAAATCAAAATAATCACGAAAACCTAAATCATTTAATTCGGTCGGATTTTTTAATCGATATAAATCGACGTGATAAATATATCTATTCCCTATTTGATAAGGCTCTAATAGCGTATATGTAGGGCTTTTAACCTTATCCGTAAATCCACTCCCACGCAAAAATCCGCGCACAAAAGTTGTTTTTCCCGCACCCAATTCGCCCTGTAAATAAATCATTCCAATGGGCGACATAAGTTGAGACAATCGTTTTCCTAAATCCAATGTCGCTTGTTCGTTTTTCAAAAACCATTCTCTTTGCATGATCAATCCTTAAGATCTATTTATTAGTTTACGCACAAACGGTAACAAATCCGTCGCAATCATTCCACGCTCGCCATCGCGACTTGCCAAATCACCCGCCTTTGCATGTAATCCGACGCCGGCAATCGCTGCCTGTGGCAATGTTAACGTTTGCGTAATCAGCCCCGCTATAATACCCGACAACAAATCGCCCATGCCACCACTGGCCATACCCGGATTGCCTAGCGTACAAACATGAAACTCATTTGGATTACAGCAAATAATCGTGCCCGCTCCTTTTACAACAGCAATACCGCCGAATTTTTCTTGAATATCGTTCGCCGCTTTAAAACGATTCGATTGTATCGTTGCAACATCGGTTTGTAATAATCGCGCGGCCTCCCCTGGATGTGGCGTTAAAATCCAGTTAGAACGATACTGAGAATTTTTCGCCAACAAATTTAATGCATCGGCATCTACAATTAAAGGCAAATCTGTTGATAATACAGCGGTCAATAATGATTGCGCCCATGGCGACTGACCGAGTCCCGGACCAATCACAACAACGCTGGCGCGCTCTAATAACGGCGTTAAATCTTCTGCTTGCTTGATGCCATAGCTTATTAATTCAGGACGCAAAACATTCATCAATACAGCATGTTCAGGCCGCGTCGCCAGCGTCACAAGCCCCGCGCCTGAACGCAACACACCTAGGGCCGCTAAACGCAATGCCCCTGTCATGCCATGATCACCGCCAACTACCAACACGTGACCAAAATATCCTTTATGCGCATAACGCGAACGAGGCCGTAGCGTGCGCAATGGTTGCTCCCATTTTAACACCTGCGCAGTCGGTTGCACCTCTGCCATAATATCGGCAGATAAATTTAAGTGATGACAAATCAACTCACCAACATAATCCACCGCTTCGCCCGTGACCAAGCCGCGCTTAATCCCAATAAAAGTTATCGTGCTGTTTGCACGCACGGCGCTACCTTTTACCATGCCAGTATCCGATTGAATGCCAGATGGCACATCAATTGCTAATATCTTCTGGCCATGCTGATTGATATATTTTATCGCTTGCAACACCGGCTCCCTCACGTCACCCGACAAACCAATGCCGAGCAACGCATCAACAAATATATCTGCTTCGATATTTTCATCGGAAGAAAACGATCGCATGTCGACACCAGCTCCTTGGCATTGGCGCATGGCATTTTTGGCCTCGCCTGTCAGATGAAGAAGATCACCGAGATAACGCACATCAACACTCAATCCTTGTTCGTGGGCAATTTGCGCTAATACAAATCCATCGCCGCCGTTATTCCCCGTACCACAAAAAATGACTACTGAACGCGCTTGAGGCCAACGTTCCCGCAGCCAATCATACGATGCGCGCCCCGCCGACTGCATTAATGTTGCCGCAGACATGCCTGCATTAATCGCTAATTGTTCAAGTTGTCGAATTTCTGCAGTGGTATACAAAAAATGATTGCGCATATTTTGGCCTTTTCCATTGATTCCCAACGCCCACTATTGTAACGTAACAAACAGAGGTTACAACATGTCCCGATCAGATATCAAAACACTGACTGCAGATATAAAAAATCATGCCAAAACTCTCGGATTTGTATGCACAGGCATCACCCAACCACAAACAACGCATGATGCAGAAAAGATACAGTACTGGTTACAACAAGGTTATGCGGCTGACATGTCTTACATGCATAAACATCTTGAAAAACGTTTAGATCCTATAAAACTTTTATCCAGCACGAAAAGCATTATTTGTGTCGCATTCCCTTATGCTGAAAATATTTCAGATTCAACTGTCATTGCAAATTATGCGTGCGGAAAAGATTACCATATTGTTGTACGCGAACGACTAAAACAGCTGGCTGAATATATTCAAAAACAAACTGATCTATTAACATATAAAATATTTGTAGACACCGCGCCCGTCTTAGAAAAATCATTAGCGCAACAGGCGGGACTTGGCTGGATCGGAAAAAACACATTAATTATGCATAAAAACATGGGTTCTTTCGTCATATTGGGCGAAATTTTTATAGACGTAGAATTACTTGCCGACACGCCAGCGAAAAATCATTGCGGCGATTGTACAAAATGTTTAGACGCCTGCCCAACGAACGCACTGGTTTCTGATAATCAATTGGATGCGCGACGTTGCATTTCGTATCTAACCATTGAATATCGCGGATCAATTCCAATCGAATTAAGAACGAAAATCGGTCAACATGTGTTTGGTTGTGATATATGTCAAACCGTTTGCCCTTGGAACATAAAAATTTCAAAAATAAACGTCGGGGGAATAAAAATCCCCGTGGCAAGCCACGGGGGATTTTTATTTCTTGATAAGATTTCGCCTGCGCGGCAAAGCCGCGCGAACGGCGACTCAAGGGGAGCGTTCCGCCCGCTCCCCTTGAGAATCCCCAAGCGAAAAGTCCCACGCGGCAAGCCGCGGGAAAATCGCTTCGCATTTTACCCAAAAAAAGAATTTACAACCCCTGATTTAATCACGTTTTTTTTGTGGGACGAAAAAACATTTAAAGAAAAAACACACGACTCTGCCATCCAGCGCATCGGCTATGAATGCTGGCTGCGCAATATTGCTATTGCATTAGGTAATTTACTATATGATGTGAAAAGTTCCACGTACCTTGGCTATCCCGAGCTTGCCGAAAGAGGTGCGGGGATTTTTATTCAAAAAATTATAGATACCCTCCAACAACGGCTCAACCATCCATCCGAGCTCGTGCGCGAACATGTGATTTGGGCTTTACAACAACATAAAACTGGCAAATATCCTACAAATATTTAATCCTCCCAGCTCTGAGCTGCGGATACATAGTCATAGCACGCATCTTACGCCCCCCATCTCTCGCAGCTCTGAGCTGCTGCGGTTTGACGAAAAGCTGGCGCAATCATGATTAAATTACCTTTTTAACACTTTACGGCAGCTCTGAGCTGCTGCAAGCCAGTCAGAGCCTGTGTTCTAGCAGCTCAGAGCTGCCTCATTATGCGCGCAGCTCTGAGCTGGGCAAAGCCAGTCAGAGACTGTATTGCAGGGCGGCTCGCGGCTCTGAGCTGAAGACTGGATAATATACCAATAACAAGCTATCTTATTTATATGTAAATTAAAGGGCTTAGCTCATGGAAGAGCAAAAAATAATCAGCGCGGAGACAGAGCGAGATGCGAGCGGCAATCTTACGATTACCATCGCAGGTCGTCTCGATTATGAAACGGTTCCTGCTATCTGGAAACAATGCTTAGCCGCTCTTAAAACAACCACTCATCAAGTAACATTAAATGCAGAAAAAATCGATTACTGCGATAGCGCCGGTTTTGCCTTTCTGGATCTCTTGCGTGAAAAATATGAAAATAATTTCAATCTAGAAAAATTATCTCCGTCGTTGCAACAACTACGGCAAGCACTACGCAACCAAATTAATTGCGGCGAACCACATATGCGACAAATCAAAAAAATACCTCTCACCAATATAAAAATCTTCATCGTCCATATTCAAAAAAATATTTATGACAATATTACTTTCTTAGGTATGGTTGCCTATCAAAGCATGCAGAGCCTCAAAAATTTAAAAGGATTGCGTTGGAGAGATTTTGGCATGGCGCTTGAAGATGTTGGTCCAAAAGCATTACCCATTATTGTCTTATGCGGTTTATTAATCGGCATAATTTCCACCTTTCAATCCGCCGCGCCCATGGGACGCTTTGGCGCACAAATTTATATTATTAATCTAGTCGGCTTAGGTCTCGTGCGAGAAATGGGACCGCTGATCACAGCCATATTACTCGCCGGCCGAACCGCATCGTCATTCGCCGCAGAAATCGGCACAATGAAAATCAATCAAGAAATTGATGCGCTCATAACAATGGGTTTATCGCCCATAAAATTTTTAGCTATTCCACGTATTTTAGCAACGGCTATGATGACGCCGATACTCAATATTTTCCTTATTCTATCAGGCTTAATCGGCTGTGCGATTGTCATGAAATCATTGGGATTTAATTATTATATTTATCTTCATCAACTCGATGTTGCATTACGCTTAAAAGATTTTATCGGCGGCACCGTCAAAGCATTTTTCTTTGGTCTCGTCATTGCCAGCATCGGCTGTATGCGCGGATTAAAAACAAAAATCGGTCCAAGCGCTGTTGGTTATTCGACAACGCAAGCAGTCGTCAGCAGCCTTATCATGATTATTATCGTCGACGGCATTTTTGCTTACATCTACTACACGCTGGGAATATAAAATGCCAATAGACGCCATCATTCGAGTACAACATTTATCGGCACAATATGATGACCTGCTGGTATTACATGATATTAGTTTCGATGTATCTCCGGGTGAAATATTCATGGTTGTCGGCGGTTCGGGTATTGGTAAAACAACACTGCTCAATCATATGATTGGCTTACTCCACCCATCGGCCGGACATGTTTTTATTGCTGGCGATGATATCATTACCGCAAACGATATTGAGCGCACACGAATTCTTAAAAAAATTGGCGTTATGTATCAAAATGGCGCTCTATTTGGATCCATGAATTTATTGGAAAATGTTGCATTACCACTTGAAGAACTCACCAAATTACCTCCTCAAGCGATCCAACGAATCGCACGCAGTAAATTGGAAATGGTCGGGCTTTCTGACTTCTGTGATTATATGCCCGCAGAAATCAGTGGCGGTATGCGAAAACGCGCCGCCATCGCGCGCGCAATGGTGTTGGATCCGAAAATACTGTTTTTAGACGAGCCTTCATCTGGATTAGATCCAATTACATCGGCACAGTTAGATTTATTAATACAAAATTTATCCAAAATGCTTGGCATCACATTTTTTATCGTATCACATGATTTATCCAGTATTAATGCTATCGCAGATCGCGTAATCATGCTGCATGAAGGCAAAATTATTGCCAGCGGCAAACCCGAGACATTACGACAAGACTGTGATAGCGTATTAGTAAGGAAGTTTTTTAAACGAGAAGCGTAGATTTCAGGGACAGATATGACGACACCGAGCAGACAAACTAATTATTTTAACATTGGCTTATTTATTTTAGTCGGCATTGCGTTGATTATTTCCGCTATTCTATTGTTGAATAACCAAAAGCTGTTTTCCAAAACTACTTATATCGAGACTTATTTTAACGAATCCGTGCAAGGCCTCTCGACCGGTTCGCCGGTAAAATATCGCGGCTTAGATATCGGCTATGTCAAAAACATCGCCTTTGTAGATGAAGTCTATCACCATAAAATGCTCTCAACTCCGCCCTATAATCGATATATCTATGTCAACATGGCCATCACATCCAGCTTTTTAACAAAGCCCCCCCACAAACTCAAAGAACCTTTCGCGACGGAAGAAATCAATAAAGGCTTGCGCGTCAAACTCGCGCAACAAGGCTTGACGGGCAATGCCTATTTAGAATTAAATTATGTAGATCCAAAAGCGAATAGGCCATTACCCATTATTTGGGAGCCTGCGCATTATTATATCCCCTCCAGTAAAAGTACCTTAACGCACTTGACGGAAAACACTCAGAGCATTTTAGATGAATTAAAAGGGGTGAAATTTAGCAGCGCTTTCGCGCATTTTGAAGAACTTACCAAAACCACCAATCAAGTGATGAAAAAAACAGATCAATTGCTTTCTCGTTCGCAAAAAAAGATTACATATATCGTCGACAATTTGGAAAATATTTCACATAATATGTCTTTATTAACTGAGCAAGCAAAAGGTTATCCATCACAAATGATGTTTGGAAATCCGCCGCCGGAACTTAATCCACATAACCTATGAAAAAACGATTAGCGACATTACTGTTTTTTGCGCTCACTTGCGCGCTATTAGCAGGATGTCTAAATGCAAAATATGCCGCTCGAACGCAATATGCATTTGAAGCCAACAACTCAGTGCAAGCGCCATCAAAAGCAAACACTAATATATTAGAAATAACATCGGTCAGCATCACGCCAAAATTTTCGGGCATCAGTTTTGTTTATCGATTAAGTACCGTGAATTATATCAACGATTTTTATAATGTTTTTATAACGCCGCCGGCAGCAGAATTACAACATGTTTTCGCGGGTTATTTTTATCGCACGGGATTATTTCAGCATGTCATCGACGCACAAAGCGTTGCTGAACCTAATTATATATTGGCAACAAAAGTTTTAGAGCTCTATGCCGATTATCGCAATAAAGCACAACCCACCGCTGTCATGACCATTCAATTTACATTAGTGAAACCCATCGCGCATAAAAATCCAGAGATTTTAATCAATAAAACCTTCCATGAAGCGATTCCGTTAAAAAATAAAGATAGCGAAAGTCTCATGCACGCTTGGAACGTAGGGTTAACAAAAATTTTACGCCAACTCACTGTTCAATTCGAAAGCATTATTAACAATTAGTCACACAGCTCTGTACCAAAATGTAAGCCATATCTTACTGCATGTAATCCGCGCAGCTCTGAGCTGCTGGAAGGCAGATACAGCAAGTGTTTTATCATATCTGTTCTGCCCAGCTCTGAGCTGCAGCACGTTATTGCAGAAATTTTAATGGGACAGCCCTGCTAATATGTCTTTTGCCCCTTGGCATAATATCTCCGTTAGCGTATCATTGTTTTTAGGCGCGGGAGAAAGTGCAATTTTTGTACTGTTTTCTGTGTTAATGAGTGGTGTATCTGTTTCGTCAAAAAACTTAGAGTATGCCGCTTAGCTCAGAACACAACTTATGACTATAGCTTGTTTTTGGGTAATGATTAATTCCTTCGTGCTAAAAAAATTGGAGAATATCCGTCATGCCATTTCAGTCAATATTCATCGATGAAGAAAATAAACAGAGATATTCACGAAAAGTGTTATCTTGGCTTAAATCTGATTTTGAGAGACGCGAAGACCCGGCCAGCAGTCATTTTTGGCATAACGAAAGAATAATTGCACAAGCATTCGAGGGATGTAACGCTTTGGTGGTTATCGATACTCATAAGAGACTGGTTGGCTATATGATATGGGCTAGAGACGAAGTCAGCGCCGAAATAGAGATTGTGGAAGTGATAGAAAAGTTTCGTCGACAAGGGGTTTTTAAAAAAATGTTATCCGATTTTTTAGATAAGTTTACAAATGTATCTATATTATTCGCAACAGTTCTTCCCCAAGCCAGAGAAATTTTTAGGCAAGCCGGTTGGCAAATGACCCAGGATCTCAATGGTGATGAGAAATTTTATAGAATCATAAAGCCTAGCTTATGCCCAGTGGATACGTTACCGGATGGTCGAGCGATTGCCATTTTTTCAAACGTAGATGTTATTGGTCCCCGTCCGCATATAGATTCCGGTCGATATGTAGATTTTTATGTGGTAAAGGCCAACCCCAGTCATTACCCCCTGAAATATTTTCAAATCGATTTAGATGAGACTGGAAAATTACGCATACCCCTCATCACAAACTTTCATCATGAAGGCTATATCGGCGTATATTTTAATAAAAAATTAATCGCTCAAGGTAAAGCAAAGCACTTATTTGAAGGAAGAACGGCTTTTTCCGATTCCAGTTTTTTAATTATCAGTCGAATTGTACCTGTTAGCCCAAAACTTTTTTATGACCAAGGATTTTTTCCTGCTAGAAAAGATTTCGAAGGGAAAGAAAGGTCATCTTCCCTTGAAGAAAGTAGCAAAATTGTTACTGAAGATACAGCCAGAGTCACTCCAAGTGAGCCCCCTGAAAAAAAGTCACGAATAGGCTCACCCCTTACACTTTTTTCGCGAGTAAAATCGGAGATTCAGGAAAAAACAGAAACTCCAATTGTCGGACCCAAAATATAAATCGCTGAATAGTTTTTACATGCTTATCCGGAACTCGCGTTAATAATTAATTACACAGCTCTGTGCCAAAATGTAAGCCATATCTTACTGCATGTAATCCGCGCAGCTCTGAGCTGCTGGAAGTCAGACACAGCAAGTGTTTTATCATATCTGTTCTGTCCAGCTCTGAGCTGCAGCCGCGTTATTAGTTTTTTATTGTTTCAATAGATTTAGACTTTTTAGTAACTGCAATGCTGTATTCAGTTGGTAGTCGCTGGTAGCAAGGAGCTGTTCCTTTTCTGCTTTGGTCGGTTGTTTGCCAAACATGGATGTTTCATTTTCAAAATGGCCGTCGATATCGTTTTCTCGGATGGGCCATAAAAAGGCAATTTCTTCTTTTGGTTTTTGTATTTTCAAGTTATCAACCACGATGTCGGGTTGAATGCCTTTTGCTTGGATAGAGCGGCCGTTCGGGGTGTAATAAAGTCCTGTGGTTAATTTTATTCCAGTTGATTTATCGAGTTGAAAAATGGTTTGTACGGAACCTTTACCAAAACTACGCTCGCCCATAATGATGGCACGTTTGTGGTCTTGCAGAGCACCGGCCACAATTTCGGAGGCGGACGCGGAGCCTTCATTAATTAAAATAATGAGCGGTGTGCCATAGATGATATCTGGAGACGATGAATAGAATGTTTTGTTCATTTCATCAACGCGTCCTTTAATTGAAACGATGCTTTTTTTATGTTTCAGTTTTTGGTGATCTAAAAATAAGTCAGCAACTTCAATGCCGGAATCTAATAATCCGCCGGGGTTGTTGCGCAGGTCTAAAATTAAACCATTGAGCTGCCCGTTCGATTGTTTTTTTAATGATTGAATGGCTTGTTCTAATGTTGTTGCCGTTGTTTCTTGAAAATGTGTGATGCGAATATAACCGAAACCTTTTTCGAGTAATTTACTTTTGACGCTTTGAACGCGAATAAGATCGCGTTTTAATATGATTTGCCGCGGTTTTTTTTCTTTTTTTCTGATGATCGTGAGTTTGACCTTTTCTCCTTTGTTGCCGCGTAGTCGTTGTGCGACTTCGGGCAGTGACACTTCAATTAAGGGTTTGTTGTCAATCGCAAGAATATAATCGCCGGCTTTGATACCGGCTTGTGCGGCAGGTGTGTCATCGATGGGACTGATGACTTTGACCATGCCTTTTTCTTGTGTGATTTCAATGCCAATGCCGACAAATTCGCCTGATGTTTGCATGGAGAGCTCTTTAAATGCCTCCTCATTCAAATACATGGAATGCGGATCGAGTCCGGCTAAAATACCCGCGATGGCAAAATTAAATATAGCTTTATCGGTGAGTTGATTGACATAAAGTCTTTTAATCTCAGAGACGGCCATGCCAAAGCGTTGGACGGCTTCAGTGTCTATTTTATCGACTTGTTGTGCAGCGAATACGGGAAAATGAAGTGATACGCTGATCAAGAGGATGATCAATAATTTTCGATACATAAATTTATCCTTCCATGAATGTCTTTTTAATATAGCACAGGATGAAAACCCTCGCTATGGCTATGCTTTGCGCAACCAGAGACCTGGGTTCGATGGGGCGCCTTTATAGCGGATTTCGAAATAAAGGGCGTTTTGTTGAAATCCTCCGCTATTGCCAACCGTTGCGATCATTTGTCCCGCTTGGACAGTATCGCCGGTTTTTACGTATAAACTTTGGTTTCGGCCATAAAGCGATAAATAGTTATCGCCATGTTTTATGATGGTGAGCAATCCAAATCCTCGCAACCAGTCGGCAAACACAACTTTGCCTGAGGAGATTGCCCGTACTTGTTGGCCCGCGGGTGCTTTGATTAAGATCCCGGTGCTGTGCAGTCGTCCTTGTGCGAGGGGTTGATTAAAATGCTGTATGATTCTGCCGACAACGGGCCATTGTAATTGTCCGCGCATTTGTCGAAACGGTTTTCCGGGCGCGCGAGTGATCACCGGTTGTGCGGCAATCTTTTTAATAACGGTTTCGAGTTGTGTTTTGTCTTCATATAATTTATTGAGTTGTTCATTTTTACCTTGAATTTTTTTATTTGTTTCGTCGAGCAATTGTTTGCGCTGTAATTCTTTTTTGCGCAAGTCTTGTTTTTGTTGTTGCTGTTGTTGATAGGTTTGGTTAAGTGTTTCTGTGCGTTGTTGAATGTTGGTTTCATTTTCATTAATTTTTATCACCAACTGTTTGATGGATTGTATCGCTTGTAATCGAGCGCGATTAATATATTGATAATAGTTTGCATAACGACTAAATTTTTCGGGGCTTTCTTGGTTGAGCAATAATTTAAGATAAGGCTGATTGCCCAGCAGATAAGCGCTGCGAATTTGAGCGGCTAAAAGTGTTCTTTGTTTTTCAAGTTGCGATTGGTATTGGTCATTTTGTTGTGTCATTTGGGCTAATAATTTTTTTTGTTCTGTTAGCTGAGTTTGCGTTAATTGAATATTTTTTGCCAATGCGCCAATTGAGATATCTGTTTGTTGTAAGTTTTTTTGCAATGTTTTAGATTGGGATTGAGCGGTGAATAAATCTTCTTTGAGTGTTTGAATTTTTTGAATGACGCTATTCAATGCACTTTGATGTGCGGCGACCGCGCGCGTGGTTTTGGCGATGCCGGAGCTCATGCAGAGCATCAGGCTGATGAGACAAAATAATTTTACCGTTGGTCGCATATCGTTTAGCTTTTTGAATGGATTCACTCATACTATCATAATCGAATTTGCCCAAAATTTTAACCCTCTTTTTCTTGTATTCGTGGTCAGAATGATTGGTTTATTGATCATTATGTGTATAATATAAGTCCTATCAATGGTAAGGATAAGTGGCATATGAGTGAATTTATGTTTTTTTTAGTACAGCATTGGATGTTGGCCGGATCCTTTGTGCTGGTTTTTTTTGCCTTAATTGTGGTGGAATCTTATACGAAATCGGCAGGCGGGAAGAATATTTCCCCGCAGATGCTGGTACAGCGCATGAATCATGAAAAGGCCGTGATTGTTGATTTGCGCGATGCGGAAGAGTTTAAGCAAAGCCATATTATAAATGCCATTAATATTCCTTCGAGTGAATTTGATCAAAAGATTATGCGCTTGAATTCATTTAAGCAACAACCGTTGGTGCTTGTATGTGGTTCGCAAACGATACCGAGTAATTTATTGAAAAAGTTATTTTGTGCGGGTTTTGCGGACGTGCGGTTTTTAGAGGGTGGCATGAAAGGTTGGCAAAGCGCAGGGTTACCATTAGAAAGGAGTTAAATGAACGGCATAGAACGATGCTGGACATTTAAATAATTTATTAGAAGCATAAAAGGAGATCAGAGCGTGGCAGAAAAAACAGAAACGACCCGGCAACAAGAGTTGCAAATACAACGTATTTATACAAAAAATATTTCATTTGAAGCGCCAGGTTCGCCCGATGTGTTTCGTCAAAATTGGCAGCCAGAAGTGTCGATCGATTTATCGGTTAATAATACGAAGTTAGATGAGCAATTATATGAATGCGTATTATCCTTGACCGTGTCTGCAAAAATGAAGGAAAAAACAATATTTTTGGCAGAGGTTCAGCAGGCGGGACTTTTCCTTTTAGAAGGATTTGATAAGGAACAACTGAAACATATTTTGGGGGCATTTTGTCCGAATATTTTGTTTCCTTATATACGCGAAGTGGTGTCCGATCTTGTGACGCGAGGCAGTTTCCCACAGCTCAATTTGGCGCCAGTGAATTTTGAGGCACTTTATATGCAACAAAAACAGGCTGCAAAGACGTCTGATACGGAGTCGGATACGAAACATTAATTATGTCAATGACGCTATCAACACCGATTGCAGTTTTGGGCGCGGGATCATGGGGTACCGCATTGGCTGCGCATTTGGCGCGTCATGAACAACCAGTGCATCTTTGGGAGTATGACAAAGCTCAAGTGTTGGCGATGCAGCGCGATCGCTGCAATGAAAAATATGCGCCAGGGTTTGCTTTTCCTGAATTGATGAAGGTGACTCATTCGTTAAAGGATGCGGTTTTTGGCGTGCAAGATATTTTAATTGTTGTGCCGAGTTTTGCGTTTCGCCAAACACTGCAATCATTAAAGCCATTGATTGATAAGTCGCATCGCATTGTGTGGGCGACAAAAGGCATCGATGAAAAAAATGGTCAGTTGTTTCATGAGGTGGTGTTAGAGGTGTTGGGCCGGCGTGCCATGGCCATCTTATCAGGACCTTCTTTTGCAAAAGAAATTATTCAGAAATTGCCAGCGGCTGTGTCGTTGGCAAGTGAGGATAAGTGTTTTTTAGATGATTTGGTGAATCGTTTTAATCGTGGCGTTTTGCGTGTCTATACGTCTAACGATATTGTCGGTGTTCAATTAGGTGGTGCGGGCAAAAATGTTATTGCAATTGCGGCCGGAATTAGTGATGGGTTATCATTGGGAGCCAATGCAAGAAGTGCATTAATTACGCGCGGACTTGCTGAAATAGTGCGTTTGGGATTGGCGATGGGCGCGTCGAGAGAAACTTTTATGGGTTTGTCGGGCATTGGCGATTTGATTTTAACATGTTTGGATGATCAATCGCGTAATCGTCGATGCGGCTTGGCATTGGCATGCGGCGAAACGCTGGAACAGGCTAAAAAACAACTGGGTCAAGTGGTTGAGGGTGCTAATGTGGCCGAACAATTTTTATTGCTTGCGAAAAAACATCATGTTGACATGCCGATTTGCGAATTAGTTTCGCGTGTGTTACATCAAGAATTAACAGCCAGCGAAGCACTTTCCGAATTATTATCGCGTCAGCCGAAGGAAGAAAAACATTAGATGTTTATTCATCGAATTATTTCTGGTGGACAAACGGGGGTGGATCGTGCGGCCTTGGATGTTGCGATAGAGTTTAATATTCCTAGCGGTGGTTGGTGCCCGCGTGGTCGACGTGCCGAAGATGGTGTTATTCCTGAGCGCTATTCTTTGCAAGAAGCCGATTCATCTGATTACGCAGTTCGCACTTATTTAAATGTTCAAGATTCGGATGGCACATTAATTCTAAACATTGGCCAACTGACAGATGGTACAAAGCTAACCGTCGAATATGCACGGCAACTGTCGAAGCCATATTGTATTGTTGCGTTAGATCAGGCTCATGATGCGCAAGTGGCAATGGTTATTAAATGGTTGGAAGACGATAAAATTAAAATTGTTAATGTTGCCGGTCCGCGCGGAAGTCATTCGCCGGATATTTCTTCTTTAGCGGTGATCTTTTTAAGAAAACTGATTTTGTCGCCAGGCTTCATAAGTGACGAGCGCGACGGAATTCGATAGGTTAATGCTGCGGATATTGGGTTTCATTGGTATTTTCAATATATTTTCTTTGGGTAATTTTTCTAATAGCCACGGCGGTAATCCTTTTGTTTCTTGCCCAAACATCAACGTATCGCCGGGAATGAAATTAACTTCATCATAATTTTTTGTGCCGCATGTTTCGATGGCAAATAAACATGTTGGTTTTACGTTTTTGATAAAGTCATCAAAACTTTGATGTTCATGTAGTACTGCTTTTTCGTGATAATCTAAACCGGCGCGCTTCATGGTTGTGTCGTTTAATTTAAATCCTAATGGATGAATTAAGTGTAATGCGCAGCCGGTGTTTGCGCATAAACGAATAACGTTTCCGGTGTTGGGCGGAATTTCGGGTTGGAAGAGCACGATATTAAACATATTTATTCATTGAGATAATAGACGTCATTAGATTCCGCGTTTTTGACATTTTTGGCAATTGTGGGGGCATCCATTTCTGTTGTTCGATTTATCAAATAATCGCGTCGCTGTAAGTAAGCGTTACGCATAAACACATAAGGCTCGATGGAAACTTGGCTGTATACCTCTTGCATTTTCAGTAGTTGTGCGCGGGTGTTGACGAGGCTGAGTCCGTACAGACTGTTGCTTGTGCTCGTGCTATCAATATAGGGATAGATGCTCATGTAATGGTCGGGCACAATGGCGATGGCGTCGCGAATGGTGCGCGGCCCATAGATAGGCAAAAAGAGATAAGTGGAGTTCTTCCATCCCCATTTTGCAAGCGTTAATCCAAAGTCTTGTGGATTGTTAGACAAGCCGAGCGAGGTTGCGGGGTCAAAAAAACCGCCGATGCCTGCAGTAGAATTAATAGCGAGTCGCCAGCTATCGGATGTTGCCTGATAAAAATTAAATTGTAGGACATCGTTTGCAACAGCGTTTATATTGTCGATATTGAGACAAAAGTAATTAATGGACGAGTGCAGAGGAGCGGGTAAGGCTTTGTTATAAAATCGTGTTAATGGTTTAAAGAGATATTCGTCAAATGTATCGTGAACGTGAAACATCAGTCGGTTAAAACCCTCGAGCGGGTCAATTTTGTTTGCGGTTGGACGGTTGGCCAGATAATCCGCGTTTTGATTTTCGGTTGGTTGTGAGGGAGGGGTCGCGAAGACAAATGAGCACAGCAACAGCGCGCTGATAAAGAAAATGGATAAAGTTTTTTTCATACGTCATTCAAATCCCTGATTGAAATTGTAGTGTAGCATGCTTGATTTGATTTGCCGAGTCGTAGAGTTTTCCAAGATGAAGTGAGTCTGAAGGCGAGGGCGTCGGGGGTTGGAGCGGGTGATGGGAATCGAACCCACGCTACCAGCTTGGGAAGCTGGAGTTCTGCCATTGAACTACACCCGCCTATCTCACATCCATTAGCTCTGTGGAAAGTCACGCACAGTATGGGTTAGAGCAGCTCAGAGCTAATTGATGTTTTCCAGAGGCTAGTGGTTAATTTTGCATTTGTCAAATGCAATAGCTCTGAGCTGCTGAAATCAAGTCACAGTCTGGATTAGAGCAGCTCAGAGCTGGATCGGGCAAAAACAGACCGGAACATGTAATGCGATAAAAATATTATGTTTTTTTGCTATTTCTTAATACTTCCTTAATGTTTATTCGCTATGATTAAGGTAGGAGATAGAAAAATATGGACAAAAAGTTACCGAAAGACATTTTTACTATACTTTACGAGGTCAATGGACAGCGGTATGTTATTGGCGTGAGCAATGATGACTTGCCACATATTGCGGCGATGGGCGTCAATACGCCGAGACCCTTGCCACAAAATATTCGTACGGCGTTAGTTGATGTCATCAAGGAATGCAAAGAGCTGAAAAATCAAGAACCAAAAGTGAGTGATTATAATGCGCCGTCCAGTCATTTTTCGAAGGCCATTTTAAATAATTGGTCTATCACGCCAAAAATCGATGAAGCATATCCCGCGCGTTCCGTGCCAGAAGCTGTCGCGGTTTTAAAAGCAAAAATGCATTGTGGCCCGGGAGCGAATTAATCATGAGTGAAAAACCACTAGATACAACCGGTACGACATCAACATCCCAGATATTGAAAAGTAGTGATGGCGCTAATTTAAATATCGGTGATAATGAGGCGGAGCAACGTTTTGGAAAAAAGATACAAGATCTAAGTGATGAAGAATTGAAGCAACTCATTGCGAGTAATCCAGAGTTAGCTGAATTTTTACAAAAACCGAATTATAAAAAAAGTATGGATGCGGCAGAAGAAAAAGAAGCTGATGAGAAAAATAACAGTCAGCACAAAGATTTCGATCCGAACAAGACGAAGGGTCATCAGCCAGATAGCGCTAATGTTTTCAGGCCAAAAAGGCCGGGGTAATTTATTTCGTCAGGTATGCTGAAATCGATTCGTTATTTTAACTCATGCGAACAAGTCGGTCTCAGCTCGGGGGTACAAGCATGTCTCACCTCAGAGGACGCAAAGCGTTCATCCTTCCTTCCATCCCTGGGATTGTCCAGCCTGGCCATCCATGGCCAGTCGTTCGCGCAACTGCGACATGCCGCTGGCATGTCGGTTTGCGCTCACCCTCTGAGCTGAGAATTGTAAGATATGGCCATCCATGGC
>MGXQ01000069.1:16777-39298 GCA_001801405.1 Gammaproteobacteria bacterium RIFCSPHIGHO2_02_FULL_42_13
ATTCTAAATAATTCATCGTGTTTTCTAATGTCTGCCATTCTCATAGTGAATATCTGCTTACCTCTGAGCTGAGTCTTTATTTAGAGTCTGACACGCGTTTTTTAACGCATGCGAACAGGCGCAGGTGCGCGTTTGATTTTTTGGAATTTTTGGCACTAATTTTTCTAATAAACGTTGCACGTTTTTAATGCTCGTTTTCATCGAGTCTTCTACCATCTTTGCACTGACCGGTGTGCCGCGCCAACAATCGTAATCGGTGGATGTGGCAATGGCTAAATAGCAGAGTTCTAATTCACGTGCAAGCGCGCATTCCGTCGCCATCGTCATACCGATGACGTCGGCTTTCATCGATTCTTGGAAAAAGCGGGATTCTGCGCGTGTTGAGAAACGTGGACCTTCAATGCAAATATAAGTACCCGTTTCATGAAACTCAAAATCTAATGTTTTAGCGGTGCTGATGGCAAGCTGACGTAAGTGGTGACAAAACGGATCGGCTAACGATACGTGATAGACTTGATCTTTGTCATAAAAAGTATTGTGACGCGATTTGGTAAAATCAATGAACTGATCACATAAGACGATGTGGCCAGGTTTGATATGCTCTTGCAAGCTGCCAACCGCGCAAGGCGATAAAACATATTTAACACCGAGTTGTTTAAGCGCCCATAGGTTTGCGCGATAAGGCACGTTATGCGGTGGTAATTCGTGATATCTGCCGTGACGTGCTAAAAATGCGACGCGTGTGCCAAAATAATCACATGCAATAATTGGCGCGGACTGCGAGCCAAATGGCGTGTTCATTGTGATTTGTTCGACGTTGTTTAATTTATCTAATTGATCAAGGCCAGTACCGCTCATAATAGCGATTTCGACCGGTAAGTATTGTTTGTTAGGCATTATAGTTCACCAATGTTTGAATGTTAAAGTTATTAATTTTTTTACGACCTTTTAATTGTAAAAGTTCGATGACAAAAGAAAAACCCGCGACATGTCCCCCGAGTTTTTCAATTAATTCTGCTGCAGCATGTGCGGTTCCGCCCGTTGCTAATAAATCATCAACAACTAATACATGTTGTCCGGGTTCGAGCGCGTCTTTTTGTACTTCCATGATAGCATTACCGTATTCGATATCGTAGCCTTTTTTTATAGTAGGGCCGGGCAATTTATTTTGTTTTCGAATCATGAATAAACCTTTATCAAATTTTGCAGCCAATGCGGCCGCAAAAATTAAGCCACGCAATTCCATTCCGGCGATGATATCAACCCGTTCGTTTTTATAATGCTCATGAAATTGATCCAACACATAATTCATGGCTTTGGGGTTTTTTAGTATTGGTGAGATATCTTTAAACAAAATACCAGGCTCAGGAAAACCAGGAAACTCACGAATATGAGATTTTAGGTTCATGGTGAAATCCTTAAGGATAGTTAAAACGGTATTATATAGAAATAAGTTTTGTATTCAAGAGATTTTTCGCTACTTACGTGGGCTAGGTCATGAGCCAGTTCAATTGCAACCCAATCATGTCAGTGTTTTGCTGAAGATTGCCAGTATCGGTGATCGTGGTCGCGCCGTAGGTTTGTGTGTGATTAACAGAAGCATGTTGGGTGAATGCATGGCTGTAACCCAAATCTAGACTGAAGGTTTGATTGATCTCATAGCCCAAGCCGAGGGCAAGAATATATTGATTGGCGTCGGGAATAAAAATATCGCGCGTTTTATCATTTGTCGGCGATTGGTCATAGCCGATGGCGCCACGCAATTTAAAATGTTGGGCGAATTGATAATGTGCGCCTAACACAAATCGCCAGGCATTTTGCATTTCATCTTGTAAGGTAATCGTTGTGGGTGATGAGATGCCAGCAACATTATTTAATGTGAGTGCGCCGAGTTTTGCCCATTGTGTGTAACTGATGGTGCTCATCATGGTAAAATGAGTATTAAAATCGTGATAAACACTGAAAATAGTTAATGGTGGCAGATAAACGTCTGACGTGGCGCGTGTGCTGTTTGTGCCGGTGCCAGAAAAGCGGCTATTTCCTACAATGTGATAGGTGATTTTGGCATGATAGCTGGCGCCAATGCGCGTGTTATTTGAAATTTCCCATAACATGCCCGCGTTCCAGCCATAGGCCCAATCATCTAATTTATTGGTGACAAGCGAATCATTAACTGTCGATGTTGTGGTATCGACGCGATTATATTCCATTTGAAATCGTTCGACATCTGCGCCGATACCGATCGAAATTGGATTGAAAGGTCGGTAAGCGAAAGAAGGGCTGATATCAGTTGTTTTGATCGTGTTTTCTGTCAGGGTGTATCGCGTAAAATTATTTTGGCTGTAGTTGGTATAGTTATTAAAAGGAGAGGCGATACTGAATCCAAATGCCCATTGATCACTGAGTGGTGCGGCATAAAGCAGGGTGGGAATAAAATTAGATTCGCCGCCTTGCGCCGTGCCTGAGTTGTTAAACCCGGTGATCGCTGGGCTTGTGTTTAATTGACCTTTAAATTTAATATTGGTGATGGCGCCCAACAAAGAAATCGCCATGTCTTGGTGTTTGATGCGCGTGAGTCCTGCTGGATTATAATAGGCAGTTGTCGCATCGTTCGCGCTTGCAGCAGTGCCGGCGCCATCATCGCCGATTTGACTTGCGCTCTGTTGCCATAGCTGAAAGCTGCCGGCAAAAGCGTAACCGCTCAAAATTAAACATCCTGTTATAAAGGCAATCGTTTTTCGCATAAGGCATTATAGGATAAATTTTTGTTAAATCATAGTTTGGCGCATCGTCTTGGTGTATCGTCGTTCCGGAATTCCGCCAACGGCGGAATATCCGGAATCCAGGGGAATCGACGTGCAGAACTAAAGCGTTCCCTGGATCCCGGATAAATGCTTCGCATTTTCTGGGATGACGGTTCTTTTTTTCCTGTCATTCCGGAATCGCTCTGCCATTGCAGAGCGATATCCGGAATCCAGAAATATATTCTCTGGATCCCGGATAAATGCTTCGCATTTTCCGGGATGACGAGAGAGAGGGAGAATCCAGTATTTCGGCCGCGCCTCGTCAGGGAGGACGGGAGTTTACTTATCTATTCGTTTCAAAATCTCTGGTGTATTAATATTAATCCATTTTCCTTGATAATGTTCGCCGGTCACTTGTCGTTTGGCAATGACGGGATTTAGTACATCGATAATTGAAAAAATATTGGATCGCGGTTTGTTAAATAATTTTGGATGAAAGAGACCGATGCCGCCATAGGTTGATTTATTTTCGCCCGAAGATATGACAATGCCATCTTCTAATCCGAAATCACCTTGTGTATGATCGGGCGGATTATCCACCAGAACTAAATGTGCAGAGCTGGGCAAGTAGGCGGGTAATTGGTTTAAGGGGTAGTCAGTCCAAATATCTGTGCTTATCACTAAAAAATGTTGATCTCCCAATAAAGGTAATGCCTTTGCAATACCGCCGCCCGTACCGAGTGGTTCGGTTTCAGTGGAATAGTGAACATGCACGCCAAATTCTCTGCCATCTTTTAATGTTTTTTTAATTTTATCGGCATGTGCGCAAACGTTAATGACAATTTCCTTATATCCCGCGTTTGCTAAGTTTTCTAAATGATAAACGATCAAGGGGCGATTATTAATGAGCAGCAATGCTTTGGGTGTTTCTTCGCCGATTTTTTTCATGCGCGTGCCAAGGCCAGCGGCCAATATCATTGCTTTCATGTTGTTTTCCATTTTTGTTGCCAAGCGGGGATAATACGCGCATTGAGTAGTTTTTGAAACGCGGTTAACTCTGTATAGTGATCGCAAATCGCTTGGACATACTTTAACGTGCGCGGAATATATTGTAAATAAGCATCATTATTATCACGCAATTGTTTGCGGGCAAAGATAAAAATTGCTTTTAAATGTCGTTGCATGCCCATGAGGTCAAACCAGCGCAAAAACTGCTGTTCCGACGCATGAAATAGCTTGTTTTTCATGGCAGATTGATAATATGATTTGGTCCATGTTAAAACCTGGTTGGCCGGCCAATCAATATAACAATCACGTAAGAGCGACACTAAGTCATACGTCACGGGTCCTATCATCGCATCTTGAAAATCCAAAATACCTAATTCGTGATTCGGGAGTAGCATTAGGTTTTTTGAATGATAATCACGGTGGATAAAAACTTGTGGTTGCTCATCTGCATTTTTTAAAAGTAGCTCAAATATATCGTGCAAAACATTTTGCGGCAAGTCGAGCTCTAAATATTTTTCTAGAAACCAATGCGAAAAATTTTTTAATTCTGCTAACATCCAGATTTGATCAAATGATGCCAATGTTACATCGCTTTCTGTTGCATAGGTTTGGAAAATTAATAATTTGTCGATAGCCATGCGATATAGTTTATCCGCGTTTTTTATGTTTAATTCGCTGTAATATACTTTGTTGCCAAAATCAGAGATTAATAAAAATCCCTGCGCTTCGTCGGTATGAAAAATATGTGGTACGTTTAAACCTAGGTTTTTAAAGATATTGGCGACTTGTATGAATGGAAAAAAAGGTTCTTTGTCGTGCGGCGAATCGACCGCGATAAAATTGTTATGGTCGAGCTGTAGTCGGAAGTATCGACGAAAGCTCGCATCGCCTGCCAATGGCCGTAGGTCAATATTTGGCATATTAAGCGTTTTTGATAACCAGCATTTTAGAGCTTGTTTGCGTTGGTCCATGGCGTTTCCTGTGATATCCTAAGCCACATTATGATAATGTGTAATCTGGCGAATTGGAAGAGCATGGCTCTGAAATCGAAACAATTAATAATGCTACTTTGGATATTGGCGCCCTTGTGTGTTACGGCAAACTCGTCAGTTCAGCAAATTCCTTCTGTGTCAGATCAATTAGGCTGGATTGTTGCCAAAACCAACAAAAATCTTTGCGGCGGCTATTATAGCGCGTTGCCGATATTCTATGAGGAGAATCCGCTCGCAGCGTCACAAGAGGATAATTATAATTGGGCGGCAGATCAAACGTTGTATTCGTTGAAAAAAGGCGTGTCAACTTTAACAGGGCATGTGCGTCTCACACGGCCGCAGCAAGAATTAACGTCCGATGTTGCGTATCTTTATCCGGATAAAAATACAGGAAAAATTCATACCATTACCGGCGTTGGCAATGTGCGGTTGCGCGAGCCGGATAAATTAGTGATTGCAAAAAAAGGCGATGTGAATTTGAAAACAAAAATGATCACGTTGCATGATGTATTGTATCGCTTGTCGATTGGTACAACGAAAATGGAGACAATTAAAGAACCTAAAACAAAAAAAATAGAAAATCGAACATACACGATGACGGCATGGGGACAAGCAACAAAGGCAGAGCAAATAAAACCCGGAAAGATGGAAATGCAAAACGCAACCTATACCACTTGTCCGCCGAACGGCGATCTGTGGAAGATAAAGGCGAGCAGCATTCATCTTGATACTAAAGCGGGTCGCGGCTATAGTGTAAATAATCGATTTTTATTCAAAGGCATTCCTTTTTTCTATTTGCCCTATTTTAATTTTCCTATTAATAAAGATCGGCATACGGGGTTTTTATTACCCTCTTATACTCGCACGAGAAGCGCTGGGGTGACAATCGCTTTACCTTTTTATTGGAATATTGCGCCTAACTATGATGCAACAATTACGCCGACAGCGATGTATAAGCGTGGTGTTTTGTGGGATGGAAATTTTCGTTATTTGACAGAAAAAAATTCTGGACAACTTGGACTAGAATATATTTTTAACGATCGCGCGTTTCATTATTTTCAAAAAACAGCCGGCAAGGACTGGGGTTCTAGCCCAACTTTTAATGCATTGCAAAACGACAGCGACAATCGACGTGCCTTGTCGTGGCAGAATCATACTCAATGGAGTCCGTACTGGCAGGGCGATGTGGATTATAATTCGGTGAGCGATGATTATTTCGTTCAAGATTTTTCTCGAAATATATTGGACAATAGTAATAATCAATTATTACGACAAGCGCAAATTGATTATTTGGGAAGTCATTGGAATTTTTTAGGCAATGTGCAAGATTATCAAACATTACATCCCGTCAATCAAGGAGATGTGGAGAATCAATATGCGCAAATTCCGCAGTTACAGTTGAATAGTGATTTTCCAGATCAATGGTTAGGCTTGGATTATGCTGTTAATACGGAGTTTGTGCGTTTTTGGATGGCACGCAATCCAAAGGATATAACAAAGCCTTTGATTGGGGATCGAATGAGCGTCAGGCCGGCCATTAGCTTACCCATACAGTGGCCATTCGCATTTTTTACGCCGCGAGTTCAGTTGCAAGCAACAAAATACGATTTGAGTCGTACGCCCAGCCAGTTGCCCACTACCCCTGGAATTGTTATTCCTATTTTTGATGTATCGACAGGATTGTATTTTGATCGCAATGTTCATTTGTTTCATTATCAGTATCGACAAACGTTAGAGCCGCAGGTTTATTATTTGTACGTTCCTTTTCGAGATCAATTTCGCATTCCTGTATTTAATACATCAACGCAATCGTTTAGTTATAACTCTTTATTTTTAGATAATCAGTTTGTTGGGGTCGATCGTATTGGGGATGCTAATCAAGTGACGTTAGGGCTGACGACACGTTTTATTGATGATAACACCGGGGATCAAAAAGCAAGCGCGAGCATTGGCCAAATTCGATATTTTAACGATCGTAGGGTCAATGCGGAATATGGATCCTCAGCTGATTCTATTAGTTCAACTGACAAACGTTCAGTATCGCCGATCGCAGCATTGGGGACATATAATTTTGATCTGCACTGGAGCGCAAATGCGGGCACCACTTGGAATTCATTGATTAATAAATTTGATAATCAAAATGTTGCCTTACAATATCAGACGGATGCACACCATATTATAAATACGGGGTATAACTATGTGAGAGGAGGTGATGTGATACCAGGAGAACCATCCGATAGCCCTCGGAATGATTTAAAACAGACCGATATTGGGGCTTATTGGGCGCTCAATAATCGCTGGAGTTTGATGGGGCGTTGGAACTATAATTGGAGCCATACACGTGCACAGGCGTTTTTGTATGGCGTTGCGTATGAAAGCTGTTGTTGGGCGGTGCGTTTTGTGATGGGACGAACGTTGTTGACAGTGGGGCCGTCGCCGCGATTTCATACGGAGTATGATGATCTTACTTCGTT
Source organism: Gammaproteobacteria bacterium RIFCSPHIGHO2_02_FULL_42_13 (assembly GCA_001801405.1). Taxonomy (GTDB): domain Bacteria; phylum Pseudomonadota; class Gammaproteobacteria; order UBA12402; family UBA12402; genus O2-02-FULL-42-9. Next base: position 23,996 of record MGXQ01000069.1, read on the forward strand.
GCAAATTGCATTTAAAGGATTGGGTGACGTGGGGACGGGTGGATCGCCAGATGACTTTTTATCATCCGGCATTTTGGGTTATACAGATACATTTGGAAAGGATAATTAATATGAAAAAAATATATGTGGTGGCTTTATGTGGTTTTGTATTGAGTTGCGTGATGGTATTCAATGCATTTGGTTTTACGCCGATTAACAGTGTTGCAGCGATTGTGAATGATGGCGTGATTACACAAGCGCAATTAAATCAAAAAACGGCGATGATGAAGGCGCAAATGAAGCGCGCGAAGTTCAACATCCCATCTGATAGTGTGTTAACACAACAAGTGTTGCAGCAGATGATTGATCAACTGTTGCAAGTTCAAGCGGCAAAAAAAATGGGGATTCAAATTAGCAATACCGAGTTGAATGCTCAAATTAGTGATATTGCACAAAACAATAAGATCGGTGTCGATGATTTGTATAAATCCGTACAAAAAGATGGTTGGACGATTGAAAGTTTTCGTGAAGAAACGCGCGAAGAGTTGATGATGAAAGAGCTGGAGCAGCGCGAGGTGGTTGCGCGTATTAGCATTAGTCCGCAAGAAGTGGATAACTTTTTAAACATTGCGCTAGGAAGTTCTGGCGCGTTGCGTGAATATCATTTGCAACGCATCGTGTTAGCGTTACCGGATGCGCCATCGCCGGATCAAGTCAACCAAGTTAAAAATGATGCGGATGTGATTTTCAAACAATTAAAATCGGGAACCGATTTTTCGAAAACAGCCATTGAGAAATCATCGGGCAGCAATGCGTTGAAAGGCGGTGATTTAGGTTGGAAGCAATTAGCAGAATTCTCTATGCCCGTTGCGCAAGTGGTTAAAAATATGAAGGTGGGGCAAATTTCCGATCCGATTCAAACCGTCAGTGGGTTTGAAATTGTTAAGTTGTTAGCAGAGCGCAACGTTGCCAAAACCACGAAAGCGCAGCGCATGCAAGTCGAGCAACTCATTTTTAATCGCAAGATTGAAGAGGGGATTGAAGATATGATTAATCAACTGAGAGGAAATGCATATATACGAATCCTAATTACTTCCCCAGCATCACCGGCAAAATAATCATCTGCATGCCGCGTAGGTGCAAATTGCGTTGCAAGGTAATGGGGGTTTCGTTGTGGAGTTGACGCGTGAACCAAGTTTCATTCTTAAGTACGAGTCGTGCGGAGAAGAAAATCGGTAATTTAAATTGAATCTTGATTTCTTCAGACATCTCAATTAGTTTTTGCACGGTATCTGTGCCAAAGGAACATAGGGATGTCGCGGCGATACCGTGTTGTTTGGAATAGTTGACGAAATATTGTAATCGTTTGTCCACTTTTCGTTTTAATTGCTCGAGTGCTTTGTCGCTTTCGTAACTGTTTACATCGACAACGCCGCTGCTGACAAAAATAAAGTTTTTAAAGTAATCTGAAAACATGCGGTGTGCCCATAATACGGTATGCATGCCTTCACCAATGCTATCGCCGATAAAGAATACCGCGGTCGGTAAATCAGTATCGATAGGAGGGGCAAATTCTTGTGTTGTGGCAACGGGAAATGTAAATAATTGATCGAGCTTTTTGACTTGTTTTTTAATGTTTTTATAATGATAGCTAATGGCTATGCCCAGAGCAATAAAGGAGCCATTGATGAATAAAATTAACCAGCCACCTTCCATAAATTTGCTTAAGATGATCGTAACTAAAATGCTTGCGCAAATTAGAAAGCCGACAATAGATAATGGTAAGCGTACCATCCATTTCCAGTTCGTTCGATTTTTTGCCCAATAAATACATAAGCCTGTGAGCGAAAGGGTAAACGTAATAAAAACGCTGGTACTATATAAAATAACCAATTCAGAAACAGAACCTTGTGTCATTAATACGATAATGACTGCTGCCACGCCAAACAAGACGATGCCGTTTTGCACGACTAAGCGACTGGATAACGTTCTGAAGCGTCGAGGGACCCATCCATCGATCGCCATGTTGGCGAGCACGGCCGGACCGCCTAAAAATCCTGTATTAGCGCCGACAAACAATACGCATGTTTCGAGCGCCATAATGAGGATTAAAAAATAATGACCATAAGGTAATGCAGAGAGTGTTTTTTCAAAGACAACGGCGTTTAGTGTTTTGCCCGCAACGGGTCCTACATCCCATAGAAAATATAGAAAAATAATGCCGCCCGCGATAAGACCTAACGATAGAGCAATATAAAACATCGCCCATTTGCCTGTACGTACGCGCGGTTCTGCTAAGTTGTTAACATTGTTGGAAACAGCTTCTAGTCCGGTATAGGTACCTCCGCCCAATGAATAGGATTGTAATAAAATTGCAACCATGGCGATCCAGCCAACGGAGCCAAGCAAGTGATGCGTGTCAGCGACGGTTTGGTGAGTGGCAATGGTGAGATGGTGTCGTTGCAACATAACACCATAGATGATTACAGCAACATGCGTGGCCACAAATCCCAAAAAAACAGGCATTAATAGTTTAATGGATTCTTTCATTCCACGCAGATTGATATACATCATGGCGAAAATGAGGAGAATCTCTGTTATTAATTTATAATGTTGTAAGCCATCAGGGAGTACGCTGAACAAAGCATCAATGCCACTTGCAAATGAAATGGAAATCGTTAAGACATAACCCAGTAACAACGCCACGCCAGATATTAATCCAGAATAGGGGCCAATCAAACGCGAAGCGACCTTATATCCGCCGCCGCCGCTGGGGAATAATTCAATCACTTGGTTATACGCAAGCGCGATAATAAATACGGTCAGGAGCACCATGATTGCAATATATAGTGCGAACGATGTGTAGTGGCCAAGGGCTAGGTAAGTTTGTTCCGGACCATAGGCAGAAGATGACACCGCATCTGCGCCAAGACCTATCCAGGCGAATAGAGCGATCAGCGAAATATGCTGTCGAGTATCCTGGGAGAGCGGATTACGCGGAGCGCCAAACAATAAGTGTTTAATTTTTTTAATCATTTTTTCTGTCTATATAATCTAAATCTAATAGGCGGACTATTGTAGATCAAAATAAGGCGGATCGGTATCCATAATTGGAATATTTTGTGACAAACCCTTATTGGCTCCACCTTGCTCCCGGCTGTCGTTCGGATGCGGGTTGGCGAAGCCGGCTGTTGTGGTTGGCAACATGGGGGAGAGGCATTTTATGCGAGATATGCGGGTGATGCTGCCAGTAGCTATCGGCATTATGTCCTGTTGGTGGTGGATTGATAAAAGAGAGGTACATATTATGTTGTTGCAAAAACATGCCATCCATTGCCTGTTTCATCGCGTTTTTGAGTGACTGAGCAGCTCTGAGCTGGGGAAATCCAGTCATAGCATGAGTTTTATAGGAGTTAATGTTTTGAGTGGGTTTCTTTTGCGTTGGCGTCATAGATCCTCCTTTATCTTTGATGCATTTATTATAGGCCAATAATTGACCGCTGCCAGGTGACTTTTAGAGTTTTTAATCTGGGCGTCCCTGGGGAGGGGCGCTCTGGTGGTGCCGAGAAGAGGAGTCGAACCTTCCAAGGATTCCGTTAGCGGTCATATCATCAGCATTGAAAAACCCTTTCGGTGGGTGGTCAAAAATGCAGGACTTAATGTAAAAGAAATTAACCGCCACACCTTGCGTCACACCGCCATAACGCATCTGGTGCAAGCGGGTGTTGATCTTCCAACCGTACAACGAATTTCGGGTCATAAAACCTTGCAAATGGTGGTAAGATACAGCCATCAAAACGGTGAGCATATTCAATCAGCGATGGATGTGTTGGAGAAAAGATATGGGCTTGGTGATTGATTCTTGCAATTTAGTATTGCAATGAACCGTTCCAAGCCTTGGTCTAATTGAGTGCAAATTCAGTTTTGTTTTGATAACAAATACGCAGAAAATAGCTTGTGGATTAATCTACGACGCTTTCACTATAAAAATATTGGCTAACTTGTTTGATTTATTATATTATATGCGTTGATAATTGATTTCAGGTGCATTTTCGAAGCATTCATTATAAAGGAATTATACTATGACATCAGGAATATCAGACAAAAACAGAAAAATCCTTGATCTATTAAATAGGACGCAAAAAGGACCCTTTACCGCCAAAGAAGCTTCTTTAGCGCTAAATTTTCCTTTTAAAAAAACGAGTATTCTATTAACTTATTTTGCAACTAAAGAATGGTTATCCAGGATCCAGCGAGGGCTATATATTACCGTTCCTTTAGGTACCATCAATCCTAAAGAATATAAAGAGAATTCTTGGATTGTTGCTGATCGTATTTTTTCTCCCTGCTATATTGGCGGCTGGAGTGCTGCTGGTGCCAATATAAAATCTATTTCTTTTTATTGTTAATCACAAAAAATTAATATTTTTCTATTTTTGGCTGACAGATTCTAACCGCCATATTACAATGCTGCTAAAATTAACATTGGAGGCGAAGATGAAAACATATTCTCAAGAAGATATCCTGCAATTCTTGAATAAAATGGCGCAGGAAGGTCGGATGCCTGAGAACACGGCCAGCGCTCAAAAAGCTGCCGTTTCAAAAATATTTAAAGCGTTAGATGAAAAAGAATTACCCGAGGGCGTTGACGTAGACGAGTTAATCCGAAGGTTCCAAATTAAGGCAAAAACTGAGCTTCAAAGCGATAGCTTGCGAATATATGGGACTCGGTTTAAGTCAGCTTTTAATGGGTTTTTGAAATGGAACATGGATCCATCAAACTACAAGCCAAAAACTAGGCGTGGAAGACCTTTAAAAAACCCCTGCCATGATGTAAGACCTCCCTTATGCAAGGATACCATAAGCCAGCCAATGACAAGTGCTGGAATTTCTTCGCAACTTAATGCTGCTTCCTTGGTTAAGTATCCGCTGATTACTGCCAGTATTCGCGGATCTTTGGAAATCCCCGAGGAATTAAGCAAGTCAGATATCGATCGGTTACTTCCATTGGTGACCGAAATTATAAAAGCGCACGGCAGAAAGACTTCCCCATTGAGTGAAAAAGAGGAAAACGACCATGATAATGTTTAGAAAAATTTTCGAAGCAATCCAATTTATCGTAAAATTGTTTATTGAGCAAAGCTCGGCTCAAACAAAAGTTCAACAACCACAGCCCCCAAATATCAATATTTATATTACAAATAATCAAGGAGAAAAACCAAAAACATAGGTCGCATATGATAGGTTCGCCTTCCTTTTTTGGTCTAGATGATGCCCGATTTGTCTCTGCACAATTACACCAGAATTACACATAAAGAAAATCTTAAAAAATTAAAAGTGATGTAACATATTGATTTATCTGGTGCCGAGAAGAGGAGTCGAACCTCCGACCTACTGATTACGAATCAGTTGCTCTACCAACTGAGCTATCTCGGCATTCTAGCAAGTGTAGCCTGGGTGAAGCGAAGCGAAACCCAGGATGAAAGCCCTGGGTTTCACTCGCTTTGCTCGTTCCACCCAGGCTACGTTACTGAAGAGAGGATACTATCAAGGAAATTTAAAAAAATCTCTCCTTATTTCCTTGATTCCGATATAGAAAACTCTTATCGATAATTTTCCGATAGGTTTATGGTATAATGACTTGCGGGTATAGATTTTTAATGAAAGAGGTGATTTGTGTTAAGAACAGTGATAAAAGTTGCTGCCCCAGTGGCGCGTGCGCTTGGACAGGTTGCTGGACCAGCAGTTAAAAAGGTGGCGACAGAAGCTGGAGAAAGGGTAGTTCCAACAGCCGAAGAGATAGGGCGAACACGAGAACTTTTTAATGTTGTGGACGATCGTTTAGCCGCCAGTTTAAAAGGAGTAACTGATGGCATGGCAAGAATGGAGGCCCAAATTGTTAGATTAGAGGGGAAAATGGAGGCCCAAATTGTTAGATTAGAGGGGAAAATGGAGGCCCAGGTTGTTAGATTAGAGGGAAAAATGGACGCCCAAATAGCTAGGCTAGAAGAGAGAATGGATAAATTTGCCACCAAAGAGTCGGTTAAAGAAGGATTTCAACATATGGAGACAAGGTTGAAGTACTATCTTTTAACTGGAGCTGGTGGATTAGCCATCACGGCTCTAACAATAGCCTCGCGATCGGGTGTTAGTTTTTTTGAATCACAAAAGCAACCCGAAGTTACCGAAACACCGGTCGATGAACAAAAAATTCCAATGCAGCCACGCTAACCCAAGTGGTGACAATTACGCTCCATCCGCGTTGTTGTCGCCGCGCTCTGTCAAAGAAATTTAAAGTAAGAAATCTCCGCTGCTTGCAGCGGAGACAAGCAAGTGTAGCCTGGGTGAAGCGAAGCGAAACCCAGGATGAAAGCCCTGGGTTTCACTCGCTTTGCTCGTTCCACCCAGGCTACGTTATTTGCGGCGGGGATTTTTATCTGCGGCGCATCCCAAAAATATGGCAAGGCCCGGGTTGCGTCGTCGGTTGTGGCGCGGTGGCAGCGCGTTTGTCTATAGTTTGATCTGCTTGTGCGGCGTTCACCGATCCTTCGTCTCGTAATAACGCTGGTCTTTCTGTTGCGCCGCCGAGCGAGGCGAGGGTGGTGGCTTGTGTTGAGCTGATTTTTGCTAGTGTTTTGTGAAGCTGAGCATGATCAATATCTGAATAAAATTTTCGAGCCCACCATTGTGAGGCGTTGTATTTAAATTTTTTCCACCAGCGGCTGAGTGGGTTTTTATCCGCATGCAAGTTATTAAGTGTTTCCTGTTCTTTTGCTTTGAGATAGGTTTGTGCCTGCGGTGTTAATCGTGCGGCAATTGCTGGGTGCAATGCAATCTGTAAAAATTGTAATATTTGCAAGGGTGAGGTGTTAGCCGGAACCAACGTTGCCCAACAAGTTTGCGGATATTGGAGATGACGCAGTGTTTTTTCTAAAAATTGTATTGCGCAGATTTCTTGAATTTTTTCAGCTTCGTCGATTTGGCGATCTGGCTTGCGAATCATCGCGTCTAAGGTGCTTATATTATTTTGATGATCGGTTAATGTTGTATGATGCATCTTTTCTAATTTTAATTTAGCATGTTTTTTGGTTTCAAAATCATTGGAATTATACAACAGGGTTAATAATGGCAGATTGTCAACGATGTTGATAAGCTGTTTAACAATATTTCGTCGTGACATTTGTGCGCTCGTCTCACCCATGATGTTTTGGCAATAGCGTAAGATAAAGTAAGCTAATGAGTCCGCAAATGTTTCTTGATCGCTTGTGGTCATATAACGTCGTATATGTTTTTGGGTGTTTGAATGTTGAGACAGTGCGTGTAAAATAATATTAATTGCTTCTGTTCGCTCAAAATTATTCAATAGTTGCAAGACAAAATGATGAATTAATGCTTGTGTGTCGGGATAGCTGAGTCGACCTAATAGTGTGTTGCGTTGTTTTTTATGGGCTGGTAAAAATAAAGCGTCATATTGCATTAATGTTACGAGGGCGAGACGGCTGCGTTGTGTTAAAAATTGTGCGCGGTCGTCTGCTTCAGACCGGTCATAAGCATGAATGAGCGGCTGAAGATCGGCTGTTGTTGGCGCATATTGACGTATCAGTTGTGCAAGGGTGTTATCCGATGCTATTGACATAACGAATGCTGGATCTTTTAATAGTTGACGTGCAACGATTTGAGCCGCGGAGTTGCTCAAGTACAGGCAGGCTCTGTTAAATGCGTCAAGCGGTGTGGCGACATCGTGCTGCATCGATGTGATGTTGCATAACAAAAGAGTTATCTGTGCGCCCGATAGTGTGGCGGCGTGTTGATTTAAATATAAGACGATTAGCCATGTTTTTTCTTCATTGGTAAAGGTTGGTAATTGCGGCAATAGTTGACAATAAAAATTGTCAAACGCAACATGCTTTAGTAATTGTACAAAGATTTCATGCGCGCGTGCGCTGGTTGGATATGTGAGCTGTGCAACTGCGTCTGTGCGCTCGTGCGCTCGATATAGTAGTGCATCGCTCAGATTGGCTTGATATGTCGTGATCAAATCTATTGAGAGACGTGGGTAGCGAGAAAATGTTCGGAGTATTGCGTCATCCGATATGATGTGATCAATCGGAAATTGTGCCAGTATAGCGTATTGTGCTGGTATTCCATCAGCCGGTGTTTTCAGTATTTGTTCGAGGAACAAGCTGTTTCGTAAAAGTTGTCGCAGTACCACCTGACACACAGGATGTTGTTGCAATGCGGTTAAGTTAACGCAATGCGGTTTTACGGCAAGGTAGTTTATGGTGTAATATCGTAAGCCATCGTACTGTTGGCGGCCATTCGTTTTGATCAGCAATTGCTGCACCGTTCTTGTGCGTTGATCGACATCGAGTTGATTCAGTAATCTTGCAAAGGTATTTGAATGTAGCTCTGAGTCTGCGCGCCTGCCAGTGATGAGGTCTTGGGTTGTGTTCGGCTCTGCTAGACACAGTGGGAGTAGTTCTTGGAACTTGGTTTCGTGTTGGTTGACAACAACCAGTGCCAACTGGGCGAAACCACGGCAATCTGTTGCTGCATCTTGCGGCATGTTGCTCGGTAGCCACTGTAATAATTGTTGTGTTGCTTGCTCGTCAAGTGTTTGAACGAGTTTTTCCAGTTCTGCTTTAGTGCATTGGGATAAGTGAGTTGTATTTTGTAATATTTGTAAAGCGAATGAGCCGCGAAGTGGAGGATCTTGTGCCGATATTAATTTGATGAGTTCTGCTGTTGGTATATTGTCGTTAGTGGCGAGCGTTTCTAAAAACTTTGCCAAGACGCCTTGATCGGCTGGTTGAGCGGCTTTTAATATGGTTTGACATTGTGCGGCCGTGGTGAGTTTATGAGTTTGTGTTTTATCGGTGAAGACAGACAAGGCTAGCATGTTTTTGCCTGGCGCGTTTAATCTTGATACTAAAATAACTAACTCGGCGATTTCAATGGTGAGATATTGAAGCGCTTCAACGATATAATCTTTATCTTCAGGTTGCGAAAAATCATCGGGTTGCAATGTTCTTAATGTTGCTTGCAGTTCTTCAACGGTTAAAGTGCTGGCATGGTGAAACAATATAAACTCGATTAATGTTGATCGATAGGATGCAAATTTTTTGTCTTGTAGCAAAGCGATTAAAGGGGGCGAAGAAAATCCTATAATTTTTAGCATTTTTCGAAATGCGCCGGCGCTTAAGTGATGAATGTTTTGTGTTGCAGTCAGGTGGTTGAAAAGTGCTGTATGTATAGATTTATTATCAGAGCCGTAGAGTAACAGTTCAGCCCAAGGTGTTCCGCCTGTTTCTAAAATAACGCTGAGATCGGTTGGTGTGGCGCAGAGTTCGGCGAGGAGCTGCATGGCGACTTGAAATTTGTTGTCATATTTGACTTGGCATAGGGCAAGGTGCGTGCTGACAGAGGTGATGTTTTCTATGGAGACATCTATGGTAATGATGTCTGCTGAAACATGTACAGTTTGGGGGAAATGGGTTGCTGGAAAATTAAATAATTTTCGAATCATTTCAGTTTCGGGTGCTTGTATGCGACGACTCGTTGTTTGTGCTTGTTCCGCAGCAATTTGACATATTGTGCGCCAAGGTTTTATGTTGGTCAGTAGATCAAAGACTAAATTTCTGTTGCCGGGTACGAGTTTTTGGATGGGAATAGATGGTGGCGGGAATCTCAGTTCTGGCGCTGATTTAGAATATGTCAATGCGCTACCTTCGATGGAAGGTTCATCTTGTGAGCCATCCGATAATGCGGACGTTGAGTGAGCTGCTTGGCGAGCGAGCCTGTCCCATTCTCGATATTCGCGAGGTGGGGAGGGAGCATCGGGGTGTAAAAGTGCCGCGGCTTCTGCTGCGGTTAATAGTGGTTCGACGATTCTGCGTAATTCATATCGTGCTTCAATGTTGGCTTGATAATCACCTTCATGGCGAAATAATAATAACAATGTTTCTTTTGGAATTTCAGGTGAGAGAGCTTTTATTGTTTCAGAGGGGTAACGTTGTGCGATATCATTAATAACTGTGTTATGTTGGCCATCGAATGCGTCGGGGGATAGGGTCATTATGCGTTGTACGATTTGTTCGCGTTGTTGACTGTCGGCGAGCGCATGTAGAAGCATGGATTGTAATGTGGCAAGAGATAGTTTTTGTGTAAACAAAAATTGAAAAAGTTTGGGTGTTTGTACTATGAGATCGCATGCGCCAGTAAAATTACTTTCATATAAGTTGAATAGTCTGCCAGGATGACAGGCATATAAAAAATCATCGAGTAATAAATGATTTTGATGGGCGACTAATTGTTCTAGGATCTTATATAAAATTGGATGTGGAAATTCAATCTCTCTGACCTGTAATGTTTTTAACAGCAAATATTGTAGATGTCTATCATCAATGGGCAGTTTGAACAGGGCGGCGTTTTCGAGAGCTATCACAATGTAAATCGGTTCGAGCGCTTGTGGGTATGCTGAGCCTAATAATTGTGCCAATCCTGCATCATCAATCGTTGGTTGATTAAAGTGTTGTACAAAGTCGACGAGAAATTTTATATCTGCTTGGGTGCGCCCTTCTTCTTTTTTATGCAGCAAAGGATGGTAGTATTCGAGAACAACTGACGCGGCGCCGGCATTATTAGTTTGTTGCGCCAGGGTAAACACCTCGCTCGGGGTAAATTTTTCTCGTAATGATTCATTGTGTGAGACAGCTGCCCAGGCAGTATCACGTGAGCCTTCATTTTTTGAGGCGAAACGCAATAATTGACATATAAGGGGGTTGTCCAGCGTGCATTGTTTTACGCCCAATACGCGAAAGTAAGTATGTGCGATTTTTTCGCGTAATTTAGTTGCTTCGGCGATTTGATCGATCCAGGTTGATTCTTTTAAAATAAAGGTCACGACTTGTCGGTATAATTCTATATTTTGTTCTAAGGGTCGCTTGAGTAATTCATCGTAGAGTCGAGTTAATTCGATGACGGTGAAACGTGGCAGTCTTCCGTGATTGCGGAAAAGATATTCTGGGTTTGCCTGATCCAATGGATCGAATTGTTCAATATATTTTATTGCACGCTTCGCCGCCGCATCTGATTCATCTGTTCTGATGCTGTGATGGATGAGCGTGTAGGTGGTTAATATGGCGCAGGAATCATTCTGGCTTTGCTGTAAGGCCGCTAGAGAATGGAAGATGGAACGAAAATGATTTTGATCACGTTGTTCTAAATAAAATCGATAGATACGTACGCCAATCATCGCGAGTTTTTCATCGATTTGCAACACGGTGGTAGCCACAATCGCGTGTTGTAATTGTTGTTTAAGCGCCAATAATTTGTTGTATCGGCTATTTAATGTGTTAATAGGAAGGTCTGTTAAGTTTGTATCTATCGTCGAAAGAAATACGCTTGGATCTGCGAGGAAGAGGGGTTGTGTATTGAGCTGGGCCGGCAAGTTATCAACTTGTTCCCAAATAGTGGTGGTGATTAATTGGCGATTTTTTAATGACGCATATTTAAAATATATTGCGAATATTGCTTGTAGATTGGCAGGCCACCAGTGTTCGGCTTCTGTTTTATGCGTGAGCGTATAGATGATCAGTTGAGCCAAGTCGAATTCATAATGTGTGATGAATTTTTGTTGCGTTGTTTCATCGCTATAGGATAAATACTTTAAAATAAACCAGTATGTTTGCGGTGATATCAGCGCTGAGAGTAGCCACTGTTTACCTCCTGCTTTCGCGCATTCTGGTTTTGTGCTTAAAGCCCCCGATGTATCGACAGTTGCTAATGTGATCAATAGTTGTTTTGCAGTGAGTGTGTCAGCGCTATCCGGGTTGACGGTGAGTGACAGTTTTGTGCCAAAAAAGCGTAATAAGCCGGTTGGTTGTTGTGCGGCTTCCATTTGTTTAAAGCGCGTACAAGCGTCTATCACTTGCGGTAATGAGGGCATTAATATATCGGTTTGTGCTGGCATGGCTGTTCTCCTTAGTGATTGCCGAGTTGCCGTTATCACGCCAATGGTTATTTTTTTGATTTAGGTGAAACATATAGTGAAAACCTTAAGGAAATCTTAAGTAAAATGAGTTTTTTAAAAAACAGTAAAGTCGTCGGGATTTTTGAGAGATTGCTTACAATTCTGGGAAGGAACGGGAATATAGAATAATCAAATAGTACAAAATTTTTGAATAAATTGCAAGCGGAAATTTTGGGTATAAATTTATGTCGATCTCCGGGCTTTGCCGCTTTCGCCGCCGCGCGCGACAAAGTTAAACAATACAAAGATAGCGATGCGGTGATCTCATACGCTGTCTGAAATAATTGAAAGGTATTGAAACGCTCTGTGGTATAATACGGGAAAATTACACGCGATACCCTATCATGAAAATTTCACTCGGCATTGATGATTTTAAAGAGTTAGTTGACAAAAAATATGATTTTGTCGATAAAACATTATTTATTCGCGAAATGCTGGACGACCCAAGTAAAACGATGTTGATCACCCGCCCTCGACGTTTTGGAAAGACGTTGAATCTATCGATGCTCTATTATTTTCTCACGCAAGATAATGCAGCAGGAAATCGAGCGCTCTTTCGAGGACTTAAAATTGGAAGTGCGCCCTTAAGCGATGGTCAAGATTGTATGGAACATCAGGGGCAATATCTTGTCGTTATGATGACGCTTAAAGGGATTCGCGAAGGTACTTTTGATGATTTTTGTGGCGCATTAGGCATGTTAATGAGCCACATTTATAGACAACATGATTATTTATCAATAACTGACAAATTAGATGATGAAGAAAAGCAGTTTTTTAATCGAATTAAAACTCAAAAAGCCTCCCATATCGATTTAAAACGTTCTTTATTTTGCTTAACCATGTTTCTCTACAAACATCATCAACAGAAAGTTATATTACTCCTCGATGAATACGACACGCCTTTTCATGAAGCGTATACGAGTAAAAAAGGTGCTTATCATGAAGATGTTGTTGATTTTATGAAAGTATTTTTAGGCGAAACATTAAAAGGAAACCCCTATTTAGAAAAAGCGGTGATCACAGGCATTTTGCGGGTGTCTTTGATGAATTTATTTTCGGGGGCCAATAGCGTGCCTGTTCACAGCATGTTGACGCAACGCTATGCGACTCATTTTGGATTTACGGAAGAAGAAGTGACAGAATATATAGGCCGTTACGATAAACCACTGGATCGAGATGCCATCAAAGCGTGGTATAACGGATATCAGATTGCGGGCATCACGTTATACAATCCATGGTCTATTTTGCGGTGTCTCTCGGAAAATGGTGTTGTACGAGCTTATTGGTGTCAGACAGGAGAAACAAGTACTTTAGGTGTTGCATTGAAGTCATCTCATTTTCAAGTGAAAGATGATTTACTCAAATTGTTAAAGGGGATCCCTGTGAGCACACACATTGATGAACGCGCTGTATTTACTGATTTAACGCGCAATAGTTATGCGCTGTGGGGCCTGATGTTGTTTAGTGGCTATCTCAAAGTGATACAGGCGGAGTTAAAACACAATGACATGCTGTACACAATTGCTATTCCAAATCGCGAAGTAGCCAGCGGGATTCAATATATGATGAGGAATTGGTTTGATGACATCGAACCCACTGTATATCAAAACTTAATTCGATGTATTGCTCAGAGTCGATTGGATGAATTTGCTGGGATGCTGCAGCGGTATCTCGATGAATCAGCCAGTTATCACGATTTAGGTCAAAAAACCGTAGAAAAAGTTTATCACATGCTGTTATTTGGGATGTTTTTTGTCTTACAAGATCATTACTTTGTGGATTCCAACAAAGAAGCGGGGCTTGGTCGACCGGATATCACGTTGATCCCAAAACCCAGCAATCCGAATCGTGTTGGGATCATCTTTGAATTTAAAGCGACGCGTGAGGTGAGTCAATTAGAGACAGAAGTAGAAGGCGCTTTAAAGCAGATTGATCAAAACCGGTATAAAGCAGCCCTAGAGAAGCACGCTGTGACAAAAGCCTTGCACGTTGGGATGGCCTTTTGTGGACGAGAGATGCGGATGCGCACTGAAGAACAGGATTATGTGAGCGCACCTCGGCCAGTTGTCTCTACCCTTTTTCAGCCCATGCAGTATAAACGCGCAGCAGAAACACGTGAAGCCGAACCCGTGCTCAAAACGGCACGATTAGAAAAGTAACGCATTCACACCGGATGATCAAACAATTTCCCTGATAAAAAAAGTGTTTTTAAACATGAAAAGTTAGATTAGAATAAACAAATTTTCTGATGACGTAATCCATCCGGCGTAGCCCGTATGGAGCGAAGCGAAATACGGGAATAATAAAAAATAAAAAGAAGAACAGATGGTTAATTATAGAAGAAATTATTTAAAAGGCGGCAAATATTTTTTTACGGTTGCGTTAAGAGATCGGAGTTCGAACTTATTGATTGAACGCATTGAATTGTTAAGAGAGGCTGTGCAGGCGGTACAATTAATGGGTGAATTTACGAAGGATTTTTGCCCGTGAATTGGGGTGGCTTAATAAAATTAAAGGATGGAAATTATGGAATATTCCCGCATTCCGCTTCGCTCCATGCGGGCTACACTGCCTTTCCAACGAATCTTTATTAATCCAGGCAGTCGAGGGGCGCTGAGTCCGTTCCCCGGCCGCTTCACATTTGGCCATCATCATGAAAACTCAAAAGGCGAGCAAATGCGTCCCACTGATGCACTTCTGGTTGGGTCGGTCCGGGCGGTCCGCCGCCCGTGCTGGTTATATAGAAAGCAGAGGCAACGGAGATGCACCAGGATGGTTTGGTGCGGAATTTCCAAAGGTCGATCAAATCCCTGATCAATTCTTTTCGTGGACCGCCGCTGATGGTCGTCGCTTTCCTGTACAGCGGGATCCTAAAGATAAAGACTATTTCCTCTGCCCAAATGAAGTGCGATACCAAAAATCTGATGGGTATTGGTATGCTGACCTGCGTCTTGATGAATCACCCCAAATGCGTGCATGCATGGAACGGCGTGATGTTGAGTATATCCGTCAATTGCGCAGTGAAGGCAAACTTCTGGAAAAAGAACCTAATGTGGACGCGGAAATCAAAGCAGCCGAAGACACACCCGCCGAAAAGGATGGCTGGGGTCATCGGCATCAATTCCACGACGAAATCTTTGCCGCTTTCGCCGATGCTCGCGAGGAAGTCAAACAATTTGGTAAAGAACTCTCGGAAAAAGAAAGGCAGGGCGCGCTTGGCGCAGGCGCCGGCCCAGCTCCTCGCGTGGATCATGCGCTAGGGACAGATGGCATCGCCAGAATTTCTTTTAGTA
>MGXQ01000070.1:0-4461 GCA_001801405.1 Gammaproteobacteria bacterium RIFCSPHIGHO2_02_FULL_42_13
CTCAACCAACTCCGGCCGCCTGCCGCCGCTCGAAACATCGCATCCTGTCTCCAGCACGATATTTTTATCAATATAATCTTTTATATAATTTGATATCGAAACAATATTAATGTCTGTGAGGCGGGAAATTTCTGTTCTGGAAAGAGGACTTTTCTTTCTTATGAGCTCAAGTATTGCTAAATTTTTTCTCTCCTTATCGGAAAGGGTGCGATAATGGAAGAGCCCTTCCGTCTTTGTATCCATTTTCTTAACCTCCATTCGGTTATTAGGTTAGTAACTAACTTTTGAAGAAAGTATACCTGATAGGGAATAAAAAGTCAAATTATAATATGCGGGTTTTCGTATTGTTAACAGGAAGTGTTATGGAGACTGGGGACAGTTTCTGGACAACTCTTATTAGACCATTCCAGGAATGATCCTGAATTATACTATGGATCATTTTGGAGATTAGATTCGAGGGATAGACGCTGGTTAGGGCTTCTCATGGCCAGGCCCCAAAAACTTAGTTCTTATTTCATAGGCGTCTTCAATAAAAAGCCTGCACAAATAATTAATAACTTCGCTGACACTCCTATTATTCGCCGCGCAGATAGATTTTATCATCCATTCTATGTTTCCCGTAGTGCGGCAGCCTAAATATCCGCTGAAGTTTTTTAATTTTTTCATATGCCAGCCCTCATATAATTAATCGCGTAATGTCATGTCTTGTAAGCCTTCACATTGGCGCAGATAGCAAGAGGGTGCCCGGTTCTTGCGTTTCTACTTTTTGAGATTACCTCGATCTTCTTAAATCCTGTTTTCTCCATCAGTGAAAAAAAATCTTTTTCCGGCAGCGCCCCGCCGATACACCTAAACCAGTCGTCGATATTTTTTCTTACGTCCGCGGGAAGTTTATCTTTTAGCACAATTTCGCAAAAAATCGTTCTTCCGCCAGCCTTTAGCGACCTGAATACTTCCTTCATGACTTTTTCTTTGTCTGGCGATAGATTATATATTCCATTTGACGCTACAACATCAAAAAAATTGTCTTGGAAAGGAAGGCTGTCTGAGTGTCCGCACCTAATCTCAGCATTTTTAATGCCTGCCATACTCATGTTGACTTTCGCCTTGGCAACCATATCTTCTGAGATATCTAAGCCATAAACTTTGCCTTTTTCTCCGACAGCCTTAGCATAAAAATAAAGATCCAATCCTGCCCCGCAGCCTAAATCCAAAACTGTTTCGCCGTCTTTTAAATCGATAAAAGGCTGAGGATTATTGGCTCCTGTAAATGACTCGACCATTGATTCAGGCAATTTATCAATTACTTCTTTCGGATAACCCACCTTTAACACAAACTCTTTCCCTACAGGAAAATTAAAAGTTGCGCAAGGGTCTTTGGCTACCTTGCCGTATTTCTCTTTAACCGCTTCTTTTATTTCATCATGGGTCATTTCGCTCAGTTGTTTTTTATTCATTTTTGATACCCCTATTTCATTAATAGAATACTACAAGGAAAAGGCTTCGGCAAGATAAATTTGAGGTCAAAAAAATAAGCCTTCTATAGCTAGGCGGTTTCCCGCGCACAGCATGACGCCGACTTTCGCTATTAGAAGACTCAACTATAAGTATACCCCAAAACCGCTACTTGTCAAGATTTAGCTATCACGGAGGCATCACGATGGCACGCTTGGAGAGGGGCCTATCTATTTTACAATATCTATTTAGAGGATATATTATCTAGCGATTTTAATATTTCAATCATGCCTTTTGTATCCAAATCACAGTACTTTTCGAGAGCGGCGCAAACGCGCTGGCGTTCCTTTTCGGAAACGTTTTTCCCGAAGGTTACTCGACAATACTCAATGCTCGCCATCCCACCATCGGCTATTTCCATATTATCGTAGTTCGATTTTGTTATTGCAGGTAGAACGTTCTTAAGCGAAGCGCTGCCTGCCTGGCCAGGATGGTAATAAAGAAATCCGCGAAAAGGAACGAGCAGGTCAACTATGCGCTCTTCTAATTCAGCTACCCAGTCCTGATATTCGGTATATGCCTCGCTTGCGTGACGCAGGGCGGTTTTCTCAAAGGTAGCGTTATAGGCTATTACCGAACCCGAACTCCCCAATAATTCTTTTAGCTGCCGTAATATTTCAGGTCTTGGATCCTTATCGCCAGGGGCAAGATACGAATGGCGCTCCGCTTTCGCGCCTCTATCTTTAACTATGTGCAATGAATATTGAAAAGGAATGGCTTCAAATGGCCTTGAGTTATCGTAGGCCGGTATCGCCGGATTTATCGTTTCAAAGTCTAGAAAATACAGGGGATATTTCAGGGTCTTGAGAAAATCTTCTATCCCTTTTTTATCGATATGCGGAGTTCCGTTTTTGTGGCAAACAACCTGAATGCTTTGTTTATCGCTCAATTTAACGCCGTCTTTTATGTCGGTAATCCGCAGAATGCCGCGCTCCATTAGTTCATATGCCTTCTTTGTGCCGGAATATAAACAAAACACATCGTCTTTCGGAGGCAAAAAGTTCCAGCATATACCCTCAAGCGGACATGGATACGGGCTGTCGCAATGTGGGCCCACTTTCACTTGTGGTATATCGTCTTTTCCTATTACCTCGAGCATATCGGTTATATTCTGCTCTATCTCGGGGATGAGTTCGTCGCATTGTTTTGTAACATCTTCAGTGGCAAATAGTTTCTTCGGGTCTATCGCGCCTTTACGCACATATTGGTTATTGATATACATAAGATAACACTTGCGGATTTTCAGACCCGCGCCTTCATATACATACTTTTGGAAGGCGACGTCATTATAATACTCGTCTTTTACACTGCTGGCGCTTTTTACCTCGATTAGATCCCAGGCATTTTTCTCAACCGGATTAAGAATATCGGCCAGCGCATAACCTTGTTTATGCACAAGACCGGCCTCAAACAGAGCCTTGCGAAGCTTGGTGGCCTCCAATGACTTCTTGGATTGTTCATCCGGCACATAATCCCTTTTAAGCAATATACCTCCCGGAAAGAGTGTCTGCGCTAATTCGCCGACTGCCTTACCTTGATCAAACTTAGCCTGTGTAGCAGCATCGATTTCCGGAAGGTCCTCTTTGCGATTATACGCATACCAAAGAAGTTTGGGGCATTGAAGCCCATTCATGTATTTTGTTTTGGATAAAAAAGGTTTGTTTTTCATGGTAAGTTTAGTATCGGTCTTGAGGAATAAATCCAATTATTGCATTATCTATCAATTTAGGAATTGAGGTGTCCCATTGTTTTTTTAAGTCTTTGTTTGTAAGGTATAATTTTTTCGAGATAAAACAGAATTTGTCAAACATTTCGAAAAACTTTTTCTCTTGATTTGATTCGCTATAGTTTGAATTTCCATAAAAGAAATAAAGCGTGTAATTACCGTCCATTGGTGGCACTAAATCCGGCAATAAGTGATGTAGCGCCTTTGAAATGCCCACAAGTTTCATAGGACTTTTCATTACTACAAGATTATGAAATAAATCTTTTAATCTATCTTTTACTTTCTGGATATTTTTTTCATCCAATTTGTTTATCTCATAAGTGGATAACTCTTTTAAAAGCTTTTTATGTTTCCAAATATTTTTTCTAAAATCATCAAACTTAACAAGCCGCGGACCACCACCCAACCTGTCCATACCCCATGTCGACAGAGTAGCATATATGTATTCCAAGAATACAGTATCATTGAGCAATTTCACATAATCCTTTGAATTCCGTATTTTTCCTAAAACTCTTTTATGAAAATAAACACTGGAATTGGGGAAACTAACCGGCTTACCATTCTTATCTTTCCGGTTGTAAAACTTGTAAACGTAATAAAAAAACTTAGACCTACTCTTCGTAAGCCGCTTTATATTATTTTCTTTCATGACCACATCCCAGAAAGTTTTTTTATCTTTTTTAATCATTAGTCTCCTCTTTTTTTAGTGAACCCATTAATAACGACCAACGAATTTTAACCTCACTGATATCGATCAGGTTGCTGTATTTTTGCCAAGGTTGCGGAAGAGAATTTTTATACAGCTTATTTTCTTTTTTCAAAAATGGGTATAAATCCGGAATCGGATAAATACCACCTTTCAGCTTTGCTCCATCAGCTGCAGTACGAACAAAAGGACTTAACTGCCTAACGGCCGACAATAGATACCTAGGATGAGAAGGGACGCGAAATAGCACCCACTTATTCAATAATCCGCACTTATCAACAGCCGCCGCCAAAGAAAGAAAATAACCTCGCGGATTAACTAGGGCGAATACTTGCGAAAAACCCATCTTTTCTACCCTCTGGGCACCTTTTATAAGTGACTCTGTCAGCGTTTCCAAATAATCACAATTACCACTTTTCGTTGGCTTAAACCATCGCCAATTAGGCGCTCCCCAATCTTTGCCGGTTGGGTTCTTTGCGCGATCCATTTCTGTCTCAAAAACAATAGCACCTTT
>MGXQ01000070.1:4468-7228 GCA_001801405.1 Gammaproteobacteria bacterium RIFCSPHIGHO2_02_FULL_42_13
TTCGGTTCGGTTTCTAAAGTAGAGCTATCCAAAGCCGCAAAGGCGATTAATCCTTTGTGTCTGAGATTGCTGAGACAGAAGTCTGCCTCTTTCCATGTATTCCATCCCTTTTTTGTATATGCCTCCGCTTTAAAATAATCGCCTATACAAGCAGCGGCATTGCAGGGAAGGATTAACAAAATCCGAGCTTTCTTTAAGGAATACAATTTCATTATATTATTTCACAACTATATTTTTCAGATTGAACGAGCGTGCGAATTATATCATCTTTTTTAGCCATAAAGTAATCGTTATCATCATCGCAATATATTAATCCATTTCTATAACAAATTGCGGCATCCCAGTATCTGCCAATTTTACGTAATATATCGCCTTTGGCAAACCAGCTTTCATAATCTTTTTTATCTATTTTAAGCGCAGCGTCAAAACACCTCAATGCCTCAAGATCATTTCCTAATCGTAATAATGCGATACCCTTGTTGAACCAGACGATAATATCTTTGGAATTTATCGCGATCGCTTTATCATAACATCCAAGTGCCTCATTTAGCCTAAGAATATTTGCAAGTGCGAGTCCTTTATAATTCCAAGAATCCTTATTTTTTGGATTTATTGCTATTGCTTTATTAAAACAATCGAGTGCCTGCAAGTACTTCTCTTCATCATGGAAAATCGCTCCTTTATTATGCCAGGCGCGCTCGCATTGTTGATTTATTTCTATCACCTGATCATAATACATGACAGCTTCACGATACAGGCCAATATCCATAAGCGCATTACCCCTCTGTAACAATTCTACATAATTTTTCATGGCATTCTTATATCGTTGGCACGCTTCTAAACAAAAACCTCCGTCAGTCATATCATGACCAACGAAGGTTTTGATTTTTTAATGTCCCTGATTTATTCCTTCAAACGCGGGACCAATTTCTACTTGTGTTTCTAAGTATACCCCAAAACCGCTACTTGTCAAGATTTTTTCACCTCTCTTTCAGATTCCGCAAAAAGGCAAATTTTGCCCGCACCCAAAATTTGCCTTTTTGCTTCAGGCTGTGGCTCGGTTCGCCTGCCGTCTGTGGAGTTTTTTAGATTGTAGCAGGTAGGAGCGGACAAGCATGGAAATGAGTAGCCAATATAGATCACGAAGCGACACCTTTGTAAAGAGGGGGATGAAAATTTTGCCGGCCAATCTTTTAGCATCAGAATTTGGTATCCCACGCTGAACAGAACAGAAGACTTTTATCCTGCGGGCCGTGATACCGTTTTAATCCTTCGACCTTTACTACAAAAGAAATCTCGAAGCGGATATCCGAAACGCGTTCTTCTTTTCCTGAGAGGCGATGTTGTTTTCAAAGCACACTTGCACAACAGGGATTCCGCCTAAAACATTGGAAACGGCAAGATGATGGTTTTCGATGGGCATATCGGAATATTTAACTTCCACCATAAGCCAGGGCTCGCGTTCTTTTAATATAACAAAATCCGTCTCCTGCTTATTTTTATCCCGTATATACGCCAGGTTAAATTCTGTTCCCGTTATATCCTGCCACGCGGAAACGCGCGAGTTTAACTCAACCGCAATATAATTTTCAAAGCGTTTATATGGATTCTTAATGCGCGTCCAATCATAAAGATACCATTTGGCCGCTTTCAGAAGGGCCCTTTTTATATTACGGCTATACGGTATTACCTTAAAGGCAAGGTAGAAATCCTGCAGCTTTCTGAGGTAATTTTTGATCGTGACAGGATTGCTCTCCAGATGAGCCGCCAAAGAATTCTCTGAAACGGGACTTCCGATCATTTCAGGAAGCAGCTGATATAGATCGTGGAGTTTCTCCCTATCGGCAATCCGGGTTAAGAGACCTATATCCTCGGTAATTACGCGGTCTAGATAATCCCGCGCCCATTTTTTCTGAAACTCCGTTTTTGAGGCAAGAAACGGTTCCGGGAAACCGCTGTAAGCCAATAATTGTTCCAATGCCTTCTGCCCATTTTTGGCTTGGCGGTTAATCTGTGTCAAAATAAAATCAAAAGGATTAGCGCATTCCGATTTTTCAATCTGCGGACGGCCGATTGCTTCTTTTAAGGTAAGCGGAAAGAGCTGAAAGGTAAAATAACGGCCGGATAAGCTGTCCCCCGCCTTCCTGAAGATATCCAGCTTGGAAGAGCCTGTAACGATAAACTGATAGTTCTCCTGCGTAGCGTCAAAGATGCCCTTAAGGATATTCTTCCACCCGTTAATCTTATGAATTTCATCAAAGCATACCCATTGCTTGGTTTCTTTGCGCGGGGGAGAATCCGAAGTAAAGAAGAGTTCGTTTGCCTTATACCGGTTGCGAACAGAACGTAGATCCCAGAGATAGTATAGCTTCTGCGATCCCGCTGTTTTAAGTTTAATCCGGGCGAGCGTGGTTTTCCCGGACTGACGGGGCCCGGCAATAAAACGCATTTGTCGACCCCATGTATCGGCAAACGCTATATGGAAAAGCGATCTTTCCAGCATACGGCTATTTTAAACTAATATTTAAAAAAGTCAAGTAAAATTTAATGGCGCATTTAATAAAGTCCTATGACTGCTTTTGACATAAAAAAGGTGTCACGTGACACATTTTGTCAATATATTTCTTCGAGGCAAATACTTGACAATTTAAAGTATAACTTTAAATTGTCAAGAAGTTTATTCCAGAAGGACCCCATCCCGCAATATCAGCGAGATAAACTTAGATTCCCCTTTTATATCGATTACATCGACAGGTTTTG